>BGZO01000005.1 GCA_003864475.1 Candidatus Termititenax persephonae
TCTATCCGTTTGTCGGTTGTAGGCACGCCGGGCTGGTCTTGGTCATGGTGATAAGCGAGGACGGTTTTCCAGTCGCCGCGATTGCCTGCCCTGTCCAAAGCGGCCACTCGCAGAAAATAAACAGCGCTTACTGTCGGAGCAATATGGTAAGTGCGGTCTTGCTCTCTATTACCGGAGCAGAAAGAGGCCGTGTCCAGCGTCTCGCCGCTGGGAGAAGTCCCCCAATAGAGATAATATCCCGCCACCTCTGAGCCGCCCGTGTCCGGCGCTTCATCCCAAGTAAAACTGGCGGTCGGAACGTTCGTCCAATTGACGGTTATGGTGGAGCTGGATTGCCCGGGCTTGTCGCCGTCATAGCGATAAAGGGCGACTTGCTGATAATTGCTGCTGTTGCCCAGACTGTCTTCAGGGGCGACCCGCAAAAAATATTCGCCATTTTCATTTAAGGTAGGCGGGGTAAAACTGGCAGGTGTTTGATAGTTGGTGGTTACGCCATCTGCGTCATTGCCCCAATACACATAATATTTGGCAGTGCCGGCATACCCGATGTCCTGCGCCTCAGCCCAAGATATGGCATCGGGATTTTTCTGGTTGGTCCAGGCCAGCGTGCCGTAATTGGTGGAAACCGGGGGCGGCGGATTGTCATCATATTCCACGGCTCCACATTCGTAGCCTGTTTTTTGGAGATTGCGCGTTGCCCCGTAATAATCTATAGGCAAGCCATAATCGGCCAGACCAGAATTAAGCACGGGAGATTCGCCGCTGGGCGCGTACTGAGAGTCGAGTTGCGGGTCGTCGGAGAAGATATTTGTGCCGGACAAATTGTGCCGGGAAAAAGTATGCGCGCCGATAACATTAGCGACAAATCCGCTGTTGGCATTTTCGTCCCAGAGAATGCTGTTGTAGAAAGCCGATTGCCCGACCGTATCTTGATGGAGGGTGCGGGTGTTGTCCAAAAAAGTTGAATGTTTGACCGTGAATTCCGCCAATTGCGCGTGGAGAGCGCTGTTTTCAATGGAACTGCCTTTATTTTGGGCAAAAATAGTGTTCTCTATTTCACCGCGGCCGCTTTCCAAATAGATTGCCGCGCCATGACTCCGGGAAGTATTGTTTTTAAAGCTGGAGCGTTTGATACTGAGGTCGCCCAGAAGATAAAGCGCCCCGCCCAAACCATTGGCCCCGGCGGTATGCGCGCGGGCTTGATTATTTACAAAATGGGATTTTTCTATTTCCGTGGCCCGGATGTTGTTCTTAAAAATAGCCCCGCCGCTGGAACGTTCCAAGCTGCTGTTTTTATTGTTGCCTTGGGTGTAATTGCCAGTGAAAAGCGAGTTTGCAATGGTCAACTTGCCGCTGTTTTCGTGCAGATAAATAGCCCCGCCGTAAGCGTGCCTGCTGTAGGTTTGATCGTCCTGGGCCTCGACGTAATTATCTTGAAATTGGGAGTCTTTAATCGTCAGCCTGCCCCGGTTTTGGTAAAGCGCCCCGCCATAACATTGCCAAGCGTAATCTTTGCTGGAATTTTTGCCGCGCTTATTGTAATTGCCGCGAAAAACACTGTTTTCGATAAGCGTGTCGGAGTTGCTATAAAGCGCCCCGCCCAATAAATTTACAAAATAATTGGCTTGATTGTAGTTGCGGTCAAAAACGGTATCTTGGATTAGGAGCTGTCCATTGCCGGAAAAATAAACCGCGCCGCCCGCGCCATGACCGCCGCCGCTGCTGTTATTATAGGTGCTGTTATTGCCGATAAAACTGGATTTGCTTAGGGTAAGGCTGCCGTTGCCGGAAAAATAAACCGCGCCGCCCGTACTGCTACTGCCGCTGCTTTGGCTGCTGTTATTGGTGAAACTGGAATTGCTGATAGAGAGGTCTCCATTGCCGGAAAAATAAACCGCGCCGCCCGCGAAAACCCGGGCATTGTTGGTAAAAACCGTGTCGGCAATGTCCAGATTGCCGTTGCCGCGGTGTTCTACGGCTCCGTTGGCATAGTTGGCAAAGTTCGCGCTGGCAATCTTTAAAACGCCTCCGTCCAGCGCCAGGGCGTTATAGCCCCTGTCGAACGTCGTGTTATAAATGGTCAGGCTTGACCCCGCGCCGTCGCTGAGTTGAATTTCTTTGCTGGTCTTGCCTTTGTTTTTGAAAAGAGAGTTGCTGATGGACAATTCATTGTGTCCGCCGCGCAAGACAATGGCGTTGCCGGTGCTGTTGATGAATTGTGAATTGTCAATAACGCCTTTGAAATATTGAGGCTCGCTCAGGAAATCAAGCGCCGCAGACATATTGTTTAAATCAAAAAGACAGCCGCGGATGTCTAAAACGATTTGCCCGCTCTTGTTAATCTTTAGTCCTGCGCCGTTGCCCGCCTCAAATTTTAAGTCTTTCAGATTGAGACCGATGTTTTCTTGGGTAATGAGGATAACTCCTTTGATGGAATAGCGTTTGCCGTCCACTGATTTTAAGGTCAAATTATTTTTGGCCGGCCACGGCAGTCCTGGGTCAGGCAGGATTTGATTGCTCTGCAATTCAAGAACATCATTGGCTTGGGCTGCGGTAAGCGCGGTGGGCAAATCTTTGTGAACAGTATTGTCCCGTACGATGCGCACGTTGGCTCCCGAACAGGTCAGCAGCAGCGCCGAGAAAATAAATATTTTTGTCAACAATCGCAACATGATTGCCAGACTTATACCCTGTTTTGGTTGCAAATATACTCTGCTAAAAAATCCGCAAGAAAATTAACAAGCGACAGATGGAGAGTTAGACTGATTGTTATTGATTTTGCCGGACGCTTGTGCTAGTATTTGCTCCCGATTTGTGGGTGTGCCCACATAGCTCAGCAGGTAGAGCACATCCATGGTAAGGATGGGGTCACCAGTTCAATTCTGGTTGTGGGCTCCAGATGTATTGTGTTTAGCGGGGCGTTAGCCTAAAATAAGAAAAATTTTTGAGGAGGAAACAATGGCAAGAGAAAAATTTAACAGGAGTAAGCCACACGTCAATATCGGTACGATTGGCCACGTTGACCATGGTAAAACAACTTTGACGGCCGCGATTACCACGGTGCTGGCGAAGAAAGGTTTATCACAGGCTCGTTCTTTTGAGCAAATCGACAATACCCCGGAGGAAAAAGCCAGAGGTATTACGATTTCGACTTCACATGTGGAGTACGAGACAGAAAAACGCCACTATGCCCACGTGGACTGCCCGGGACATGCCGACTATGTGAAGAACATGATTACTGGCGCGGCGCAGATGGACGGGGCTATTTTGGTGGTATCCGCCGCGGACGGTCCGATGCCGCAGACCCGCGAGCATATTCTCTTGGCGCGTCAGGTCAATGTGCCGAGTATCGTAGTTTTCCTGAACAAATGCGATATGGTTGACGACCCAGAATTGCTGGAGCTGGTCGAAGAGGAAATCCGCGACCTGCTGACCTCCTATGAGTTCCCGGGCAAGGATATTCCGGTTGTCCGCGGTTCGGCTCTGAAAGCCCTGAACGGCGACGCGGCGAGCGAGGAAGCGATTATGAAGCTGATGGAGGCGGTGGACAGCTATATTCCTCTGCCGAAGCGTGATATTGACAAGCCTTTCTTGATGCCAGTTGAGGATGTGTTTACAATTACCGGGCGCGGCACTGTAGGCACAGGGCGTATCGACCGCGGCATTGTTCATGTCAATGACGAGGTGGAGATTGTCGGTATGAAAGAAGAGCGTTCCACCACGGTTGTTACGGGCGTGGAGATGTTCCGCAAGACTTTGGACGAGGGTCAGGCCGGCGACAACGTTGGTCTCCTGCTAAGAGGCGTGGAAAAGAAAGACTTGCAGCGCGGCCAAGTGTTGGCCAAGAAAGGCACAGTCAATCCGCACACCGTTTTTGAGGCGCAGATTTACGTGCTGAAAAAAGAAGAAGGTGGCCGTACCACGCCGTTTTTTGACGGGTATCAGCCGCAGTTCTATATCCGTACCACTGACGTAACAGGTGTGATTATTTTGCGTACTGGCCTGTCTGCCGAGGAGATTAAAAAACTGGAGGACGGCACCATCGATAAGAATAAAGAAAAGATGGTTATGCCGGGCGACAATACGACCATCACGGTCAAGTTGATTGTGCCAGTGGCCATCGAGGAGCAGTTGCGTTTCGCCATCCGCGAGGGCGGCAGGACAGTCGGTTCGGGTGTAGTAACCAAGATTATCAAGTAGGCCTCCGCGTAGCGGACTTTTCCCCTTGATTTGGGGAGAAGAGTTAGAGAGGTAGTTTTTTATTTGCCCCCCTTTTTAAGGGGGGCTGTCATAATTGAGCGAAGCTAAATTATGACTGGGGGGTAAAATGCAGACCAAGGCAAACATTCAAAGCATCGCGCCCTATCAACCGGGGGTCTGGAAAGAGGGCGCGGTCAAGCTGGCCTCCAACGAAAACCCGCTGGGTTCAGCGCCGCAGGCTCTGGCGGCTGTTCAGGCAAAACTGTCTGCGCTCAATCTGTATCCCGACGGCGGTTGCGCGCGGCTCAGAGCGGCTTTGGCGGAGCATTACGGCAAAACACCGGAATATTTCCTGCCGGGTAACGGCTCGGATGAGATTTTTCATTTTATTACGGCGGCCTTTGTGCGTCCCGGCGAGCAGGTTTTGACTTCGACGGTAACTTTTTCGGAGTATACTTTTGCCGCCCGCCTTTTTGCCGGAACGGTGGAGTATGCGCCGCTGGCGGACGGCAAGTTTCAGCTCGCGGAGATAGCCAAGAGAGTTACGCCGCAGACTAGGGTTGTTTTTCTGGCCAATCCGAACAATCCAACTGGCACATATTTTACGGCGGCGGAGTTTGCGGATTTTTTGCGGCAGATTCCTGAAGAGGTCATGGTCGTCAGCGATGAAGCCTACGCGGAGTATGTAACCGCCGCGGATTATCCAGACTCTTTGGGGTTGCTGGAGCGGCACAAAAACCTGCTGATTACGCGCACTTTTTCCAAAATTTATGGCTTGGCGGGCTTGCGCGTCGGCTATGTGATGGCCAATCCCGAAGTGATTGCCTATCTCAATAAAACCCGCGAGCCTTTTAATGTCAACGCCTTGGCGCAAACTGCGGCGGCGGCGGCTCTGGGCGACCAAGAGTTTGTGCAAAAATCACGTGTCAATAATGAAGCAGGTAAAAAATATCTCTATGCGGAGTTTACCCGGCTGGGACTGAAATATTTTCCGACGGAGGCCAATTTTATCTTTGTCTATATCGGACAGGATTGCGTGGCCGCCTTTCAAAAACTGATGGACAAGGGTGTAACAGTCCGGCCCTTGAAAAGTTTTGGGATTTCTGACGCTCTGCGCGTAACCATTGGCACGCCGGAACAAAATCAGAAATTCATCGCCGCCTTGCAGGAGATACTTTAATCTTGAAACACACGCCGCTTTACCCTGAACATCTCAAACTGGGTGCAAAAATGGTTGAATTTGCCGGCTGGGCAATGCCCCTGCAGTACAAAAGTCTCCTTGAGGAGCATAAGGCAGTGCGCGCGCGCGCCGGGATGTTTGACGCGGGACACATGGGCGTGGTCAAGTTCCTCTCTGCCGAGAAATTATTATCTGCCCAGCGGCGGATACTGACGCGCTTTGTTGATGATTTGGCAGTTGGGCAAATCCGGTACAACCGTATCCGCAATGCGCAGGACGGTATTGTCGACGATATTTTGGTTTACCGGGATTACGAGCATTATCTCGGTGTTTTCAATGCCGCCAATACAGACAAGGACATCCGGCATTTAGCTGAAAATTTTGGTGTGGAGTGCGAATTGCTGGGCTTGCATATCATTGCCGTGCAGGGGCCGGGCGCCGAGGAAATCGTGCAGAGACATACCGAAGAGGACTTGGGCAAGCTAAAATATTACACGTTTATCCCGCTGGAGTTTCAAGGCTTTGACGTGCTGGCCGCCAAGACTGGCTACACGGGTGAGCGTGGTTTTGAGCTGCTGACCCCTGCGGAAAACTGTGCGGCGGTTTGGCGTGTCCTGTGGCAAGACGGTGTGGTCCCCTGCGGTCTGGGCGCGCGCGACACCCTGCGTATCGAGGCGGGCATGCCGCTCTATGGGCAGGAATTGCGTGAAACCTGGACTTCTGACCAGTCGGACGGCATCGTCGGCCTGAAAATACTGGACAAATTTGGCGTGCCACGGCAGGGCTATCAGGTCTATGACGACAGGGAAAGATTGATTGGCGAGATTACCTCCGGGACATTCTCCCCGACCTTGAATGAGCCTGTCGCCATGGCCTATCTGGAAAAACAAGACCCGGTGGTTTTCGTGAAGATTCGCGATAAAATGGCGCGGGCGCAGATTGTCAGCCTGCCGTTTTACAGCAAGGTGCGCAAGACCGGACAGGCGGCGGAGACTCGTGAAGCGTCTGTCCCTGAACGAGGGCAAGACGGGCCTTGCGCCTGCGGACATGACTAGCGGAGATTATCGCAGGTATATTTTCTTTATTTCTGGGTAATATTTTCTTATGAAAAAGTTTTGGTTGATTTTTGGCCTCGGTGCCTTGCTGTCTCTCGGCTACTCTTGGCCGTCCGCTCAGCAGAAACCGGAGCCTGTCCAGACGGACGGCTTGTCTGCTACGGCGTATTCCGCGCCGTTGCCGTCGTATCACACGCTGATTGTGGTGGAGTCTTTGTTTACGGAGCTTGACACGGGGACAGACAGTCCCGTCTCGGAATCGGCGTTGGTCATTTCGGCGGCGGCCGTCTCTGAGTCAGCGGCAATTGTTTCCGAGTCAGTGTCAGCCTCGCAGTCCATAGCCGCGCTGGAGCCGTTAAAGCCTGCGCTGTCTGCCGCCGCGACAGAATCTGTGGCCGTGCAGTCGCTGGAGCCTACCGAGGCCTTTGTCTTTGTAAGAAAAGCTGCCTTGGCGGAGACACTGCCGCAAACGCCAGAGATTGTTCCGTCCACGGTCTCGCGGGAATTTGGCACATTGAATGTCCGTGATGCCTCCGGTGTGGAGTATCAGCCGACTGTCTATCAAGAGATAGGCACGGATGTTTCTAGGGCGGGTAGTTTTGCCAATAACGTCAAAGTATCATCCTATTTTATCCCGGCGGACAAAAAAATCACGCTGTCTTACAGCGGGCTGGTCAGCAGTACCGTGCGTGAGCTGGTCATGGACACCAGCCATACTTATCAGGTTGAGCTGGGTCGAATAGAGGTGGAGAGAAGTTATTTGGTAACAAAAAGTGTTGTCACACTGGAGAGCGTGATGGTAACCGTGGCGGCCACGGTGAAGGAAAAAAAGGAAGATATTTTTGCCGCTCTTGAAGATGATTTAGAAAATATTGTGGCAGCCATGGCCACCGCCAGTGTTCCTATCGTCCCGGAGGTTGTGGCCGAGAAAAAAATAGAGGAGACTGCCTCCGATAATGCAGACGCTTTGGCCGCAGTGGAAAATATCGCCGAGACTGCCGCCACCGCCAGCGTTCCGGCTGCTCCCGAGGCTGTGGCCGAGAAGAATGGCTTTAATCCAATTCTTTTGCCGGATGTCCCTGTCGCTCCCGATACTGTGGCCGAGAAAAAAGCGGAAGAGACAGTATCCGATAATGCAGACGCTCTTGCCGCAGTGGAAAATATCACCGAGACTGCCGCCACCGCCAGTGTTCCTATTGCCGCCGAGGTTGTCGCCGAGAAAAAAGTGGAAGAGAAAGTGTCCGATAATGAAGACGCTCTTGCCGCAGTAGAAAATATCACCGAGACTGCCGCCACCGCCAGCGTTCCGGCTGCTCCCGAGGCTGTGGCCGAGAAGAATGGCTTTAATCCAATTCTTTTGCCGGATGTCCCTGTCGCTCCCGATACTATGGCCGAGAAAAAAGCGGAAGAGACAGTGTCCGATAATGCAGACGCTCTTGCCGCAGTGGAAAATATCACCGAGACTGCCGCCCT
This sequence comes from Candidatus Termititenax persephonae, assembly GCA_003864475.1. Taxonomy (GTDB): domain Bacteria; phylum Margulisbacteria; class Termititenacia; order Termititenacales; family Termititenacaceae; genus Termititenax; species Termititenax persephonae. Next base: position 7,909 of record BGZO01000005.1, read on the forward strand.
TGCCAGTGTCCCTATCGTCCCGGAGGCCGTGGCTGAAAAAAAGGCGGAGGAGTCCGTATCCGACAATGAGGAAGATACTTTTGCCGCCGTTGAGGATATTGTAGAGGTTGAGGCTGTGGCCTTCGAGCAAATCTTGGTGGAGACTGTAACCATAGTTACGGAGACTTATACGGCTCTTGAACCAGTCGAAGATGTGCTGATCACGGACGGCAGTTTATGGGGCAGGGAGAACGAATTGCCCGTAACGGAAACTTCTTACTACACGCTGATAATTGCCGAGGCCGTCTATGACGACACGCCGCTGCAGGGCTTGTATTCCTTTGGGCATTTGTTGGTCGAGGACGTGGACACGGACGAGCCATACAAAACTTTTAAGCTGTCCAACCGAACAGATACGAGCAGGATTGGCGGTTTCTATAGAAATGTGCGCCAGTACCAATACTTGATTCCCGTCGGCGACCGCACTTTGAGATTTAAATATATCGCTGGCCGCCGCCGCAATAATTTGCCAAAAATCGACTGCGATGAGCTGTATCCCAATCCATTGCTAAACTATGTGCTGGACGGCACGCTCGGTACTTTTGATGTAACCAAGCTGGTAATGGATAACAATTATAATATCCATATCCGCACCGGCTGGGGTAGCGTCGAGGTGCTTAATAAAAAATCTGAATCTGCTTTGTCCGCGCAGGCACGCTGATTTCTTCGCCATGATAAATCTGGCCGTCCACTAAAACTTTACGGTACGGCACAGGCACTACCCAAGCGATGCGGCGCGGGCGGCGCGTGAATCTGGGTTGCAGCGTCAATGTCGCGCCCCGGGCGGAGCTGGCGATGGTGTAATTGAGTTCGCCAAAATAAGTTGCCGCCTTGCTGACCGAGATTTTTTCGCCTTTGTACCATCTGGCCGGGACGACTGGCGTGATGAGCAAATCGTTGTTTTCCTCCAGATAGAGCATGTTGCGGACGAGCAGGCAAAAATCCGCCGCCGCCCAGCCGTGATGCCCGTCGCCGATGGTACCACCGAGCGTGCGCGGGTGTATCGCTTCCGGCCAGCACCAAGTCGGGGAGGCGACTTTGAGCAGCCAGCCGAGAATCTCCAGAGCCTTGGCGGAACGCTGCCCGATATAGCACTGGGCGATGTGCATGGTCAGGTATGTGCCGTAGCCGGAATGGTTAACGTCGTGGAAAAAACCGCCGCGGATAAAACATTTTTCCTGCAAGTATTTTACGGTATTGACCAGCCGCTGGTCGTCAGCGGCGTAGACACGGCAGGGATAATAAGCGGACAGACAGCCGACGGCCGCCGAATCCATGCGGCGGCTGGGCGAGATGGGCATGATAGGCTGACCGAGATGCGCCTCGGCATAGAGCAGCGAGGTGTTCACCGCGTTTTGCAGTTTGGCCAGGCCGCGGCTCAAGCTGCTGCCTTTTTTCTGTAACTCCTCGCAGGCCTGCACGGCGGATTGCAGACCCGCCAAGGACCAAAAATCATCCCAGTAATAATAATCATTGAGGCCGAAATGTTCAGCGGACAAGCCCGGCGGCATGATGTTGCGGTAGCCGGGGTGGAGATTGAGATTGGTCTGTGCCTTGCCGATAATCCACTGGGCGCCGCGCTTGATGATATCGTAGTTTTCTTTTAAAAAATCTTTGTCGCCAGTCAGGCGGTAATGCTCCATCAGCGTCCAGATTGCCTGCCCGTTGGAGTCCCACTCGCCCTGCTGAGAGTGAAATAAGCCGCTGGCGAGAATTCTTTTGCGGAAAGTGTTGAGGACATTGCGGGTCTCTTGATGAAAGCCCAGCTTGTCCAAACCGTTGAGCAGGTATGTCGCATCGCGAAACCAAAACTCGTGATAGGTAGAAGGTCCCGGCGTGATGTAGGTGTTGTCGTAGAACATCAGCATGAAAGCCTTGTTGGCCTCAAAGCAGTCTTGGATTTTGGCATCCGGCACGGCGATACGCAGTCCGCTTTGCATTTTCTTTTGCCAATTGCCGAGATGTTCTTGGAGCAGAGCAGCATAATTGCCCTGCCGCACCTGTTCGCTGTAAGCCGCCGAGAATTTTTTCTGGCGCAGTTTTTGGACAATCTTTTTATCCACGGGCAGGCGGGCTTCAAAGGCCGCGCTCTTGCCCGGCGGCAGTGTAACATGATAAACGCAGAGGCCTGTCGCCATGCCGACGCGCGACTTGCGGTAGTCCGTGATTTTGCCGTTGCTCTTCGCCTCGTCAAAAAACAATTTCACGTCGCCGCGCGACAGGCTGGAAGTCGTAGTGCCATTGGGGATTTGCAAAATAACCGCCGCCAAAGAGCCGTTGATGTAGACATCGCCGTTATCGCGGAAATCCAGCGTTCTAATCAAGGCAATGCCGTCATTGTTGTAAGGACGGAAAGCCCAGCTGAAACAAAAACTCTGCGTGGTCTTGGTCAGATTCTTCAGCTCGGTTCTTTGGTAGGCGACGGTTTTGAGGTCGCCAAAATCCTTGGCGAAAACCGTGCTGGTCATTTGGATTTTTTTCTCATAGGCCGTGGTGGTTACCACTATCGGCAAATTGTGCAGGAGGGTTTGCTCGCAATGCTCTTCTTGCGCCGGCGAGTACACTTTGTCGCCGATTTGCAGCCAAGTGTCCAATGACCAGCTGTTGAAATACGGCGTGGTCAGGCCGCGCGGGTCTATCGTGGCTTCGTATTCGGAATCAAGGTCGCCAATGCCTGTCCAGTTGCGGTAATTGGTGTTGATGGACGCGGGATTGAAACCGCGCGCCGAGAAGCCCTCGGAGGTCGCGTAAAACTGCTTGACCATCCAGTACGGCCAAATCCAATCAAGATTGGTGGACACGACGAAGCGCGTAAAAAGTCCGCGCACAATATTTAAGATATTGAAGTCCATGAGGACTTTGGGAATCGGCTCGCCGGACGAATAGCCGATGGAAAGAAACGCGAAGACATAATCAGAAATAAACCCTAAACCAACCAAATACAAAGCCTTGGCGATGAGAAATTCTTTGACGCGCATTTTACCCCCTAAACAAAAAACGAATGGAATTAGTATAACAGATTTTTTGCTTTTTTTTTACAGATTTTTAATTATCGCCTCCGCAAACTCGCGAGTGCCGACTTTGGTCGCGCCATTCATCTGGCGTTCCAAATCATAAGTAACGATTTTCTGCTGAATGGTTTTGGCGAGCGCATCGGTGATTAATTGTCCGGCGGACCGCCAGCCAAGATAATCGAACAACATCACGCCGGAAAGAATAACCGAGCCGGGGTTGGCCATGTTTTTGTTAGCGTATTTTGGCGCGGTGCCGTGCGTCGCCTCAAAGACCGCCACGTGGTCGCTGATGTTTGCGCCGGGGGCGAGTCCCAGCCCGCCGACCTGCGCCGCGCAGGCATCGGAGATGTAGTCGCCATTGAGATTGGGCGTGGCTATCACGGAGTACTCGGTCGGGCGCAATAGTACCTGCTGAAACATCGAGTCGGCCAGCCTGTCCTTGATGAGAATCTTGCCGTCAGGGATTTTGCCGCCGTATTTTTCCGCCACTTCCTGCTCGCTGACGGTGGTTTCAGGAAAATACTCCCGGGCGGTCTGATACCCCCATTCCTTAAACGACCCTTCCGTGTACTTCATAATATTGCCTTTGTGCATCAGCGTTACGGATGGCTTGTGCTGACGGATGGCGTACTCGATGGCTTTTTTGACCAAACGTTGTGTGCCAAAGGCGGAGACAGGCTTGATGCCAATGCCGGAGCCGGGACGGATATTGGCTCCCAATTCTTGCCGTAAAAATTCGATTACTTTGTCCGCTTCCGGTGTGCCGGATTTCCACTCAATGCCCGAGTATACATCCTCGGTATTCTCGCGAAAAATTATCAGGTCAATGTCCTGCGGGCGTTTGACTGGCGAGACTACCCCCTCAAAATAACGCACCGGGCGCACGCAGGCGTAGAGGTCAAGCTCTTGGCGGATGGTAACATTGAGGGAACGGATGCCGCCGCCGATAGGCGTGGTCAGCGGCCCCTTGATGGCTACGACATGTTCCTTGATGGCTTCGAGAGTGGCCGCGGGCAGCCATTCTTGGTGCCGGGCGAAGGCCGCCTCGCCCGCCAAGACTTCCAGCCACTCGATGCTTTTTTGACCGCCAAAGGCTTGGGCGACTGCCGCGTCCAGCACGAGCCGCATAGCCCGCATCACGTCCGGGCCGATGCCGTCGCCCATGATGACCGGGATGATTGGCTGATTCGGCACATTTAGCTGGTCATTTTGAATAGTTATTTTGTTTCCCATGGGGCAGAATAATAACAGGAATAGGAGAAATAGAAAAGTAAGTTTCCGGCCAATATTCCAAATATGCCAAATTTCCCTGCTGTTCGGATGTTTTTTTTGCAACAATTTTCCGAAACTGACGATAACTATTAAGCAGAAATAAAGAAAAGCGAGTGAAAATGAAGGAGAAAGTGAGGAAAAATAGCGTAACTGCGCCAAAAACACGCTAGGAATAGCGGTGGACATGCTTTTTCTGAAAAAAAAGCACTTGCTTTTGTTAAAAAAGAGTTGTTACAATGGCTATCCTCAAAAGCTAAGAGTTGTACTTTTAGGTTTTGAGTAAGTGGGGGGAGAAAGAGGCAAAAAAAGCCGTGCGACCCTTGCCGACTAAAGATAAATTATTAAAAGCTGGCGAGCTGGCCAAATTGGCTGGTGTGCTGGTTTCAACAGTCCGTTTTTACACCAAGCTGGGTATGCTCTCCGCAGACGGCTACACCCCGGGCAAGTACAATCTTTACGCGCGCGACAAGGCGCTCAAACGCTTGCAACGTATCGAGGGCCTGAAGAGACGAAGGCTTACTCTGGACGAGATTGTTGCCACGCTCGGTGTGAGGGAAGTCCGATGAGAAAATTTTGGGGCCATATTATTTTGCTCACGGCATTGCTTGTTCCAGCCTTGGCTTTTGAGTCTGGCGGCGCGAACAAAGTGTTTGCTACCTATAATATTTCCGGAGACAATGCTGTTTATACGAAAGACAGCAATAAAATCAACACGGCAACCTTAAAAATCGGGGCGCTGGCCGTCTCGCAAGGGTATCTTGGGCAGGGCGGCAGGGTAACGGTTACTTATACAGTGGAAAACACGGGGACTTTGGGAACAGCCAATATCACGTCTGGACTGAATTTCTTTAAATCAAGCTTGGGTGGCACGCTGGAAAACGCTAAGTTTACGGTAACACGCCTTGCGCCGTCGACTGCCACATATGCTCTGACGGGCGGGGCTTCCATACAAAATGTCTTTTTGGTGGAGGTCAAGGACGCTGCTCCGGGAGATGTTTATGTGGTGGACGGTACGCTAAGCAATGGCACTGTGGCGGACGGTTATTGGGCGGAGGCCAATATTTTAAGCGGCGTTCGTCAGCCCGGCGCGGCGGGAACTTCCAGCCTGTCTATTGTCCGGGGAGCTGTAACGATTAACAGCGGTATTGCTGGCCTGCCGGAATACACAAACGCCCAGAATGTCGGTTTGACTATTGATTTTCTTACTGGCGGGACGGTTCTTAGCGGTGTGCAGATGGATATTAGCAATGACGGTATTAATTATTCCAGTAAAGTTCCGCTCGCTTCTGCTTATTCTTGGTCATTATCCTCCGGGGACGGCAAGAAAACAGTATACGTGCGTTTTAGCGACGCGTCCGGACGGGTTTTGGCTGTGGCTACCGACAATATATTCTTAGACGTTACTAATCCTAGTACGGTGGCCGCTCAGGGCATCACAACCGGAAATGTAACAAACAAAACGTTCACTTGGCCGGCGGCCACGGACCCTACAGTAGGCGGCGTGGCCTCGGGCGTAACGACTTACAATATATATTGGGGTACTCTCAGCGGCGGTACGACTGCGATGACCTCGGTGGCGGCGCAAAATCGGACTTACACGGCCACCAATATTTATCCTGACGGCACGTATTATCTGCGTATTCAGACGGTGGACGCGGTGGGCAATGCGAGCGGCTGGCAGACAGTTCACACCTATGTGCTGGACAGCACGGCTCCTGTCGGCAGTCTGGCCATCAACGCGGGAGCGGAATGGACGAGCCAGAATAATGTTACGCTGACTTTGGATTTTTCCAGTGATGTAACGCTCATGACTATTATCACGAGCGGCGGGTCCCTGAGCGGCCAGCTAGCCGTGCCGACAAACAAGACAATGGCATTTGCCCTGCTGGGCAGTGATGGCGAAAAGACTGTAACGATTACTTACTATGACATGGCCGGAAACGCCTCCGCTCCTGTCGTGGACACAATCAAGCTGGACAAGACCAGCCCCGGGACGGTACCCGCCGGAGGGGTCTTGCCGCCGTCTGCCAATCTGACCCCGGTTTTAGGCTGGTCCCCGGCCACAGATTCTGTGGTGGGCGGTGTGGCCTCAGGCGTGTCGACTTACAATATATATTGGGGCAATGCCACAAATGGTACGACGGTGGTGGCCTCGGTGCCAGCGGCGGTTAATGTTTACAATCCAAGCATAACCGGGGTTCAAGAGGCAACATATAACCTGCGGGTGCAGGCGGTGGACACGGTTGGCAATGTTGGCAATTGGCAGACGGTCTGGGTGTATCCTTTTGATGATAATCCGCCGACCGGGAGAGTAACCATCAATGCCGGGGCGGAGTGGACGAGTCAGAATAATGTCGTGCTGACACTGGACTTTTCCGCGGATGTGGTGTCGATGAGTGTGAACGGTGGCGGTATTACGGCGGTTCCGCCCGGCAAGACAATGGATTTTACTTTGGCTGGTGGCGATGGGGAGAAAGTCGTAACGATTGTTTACTATGACACGGCGGGCAACGCCTCTGCTCCAGCCGTAGACACTATCAAGCTGGATACAACTCTGCCGGATACGGTATCCGACCGCGATACCATAACCAGCAATATGAAAGAACCAGAGTTTACTTGGTCGGCGGCCAACGACCCGCTGGCTGGCGGTTCCCCGGTGGCCTCTGGCGTGACGGCCTACAATATCTATTGGGGCAGCGACGTGAACGGCGGGACCGTGGTTGCTTCGGTATCGTCGCAAAATCGGATTTACAAAGTGGCTCCGCCTATCTCTACCGATGGCACATATTATTTGCGCCTGCGGACGGTAGACGCGGCGGGCAATATGAGCGCTTGGCAGACGGTGTATACCTATATACTCGACAGCACGGCGCCGACCGGGGGAGTAACCATCAATGCCGGGGCGGAGTGGACGAGCCAAAATAATGTCGTGCTGACACTGGACTTTTCCGTTGACGCGGTGTCGATGAATGTGAGCGGCGGGTCTCCCAGCGGCTTGATGGCAGTTCCGCCGAGCAAGACCATGCCATTTACCTTAGCGGGGGACGATGGCCTGAAGACAGTCAGGGTTGTCTATTACGATGCGGTGGGCAATGCTTCCTCCCCCGTAGAGGATGATATTAAATTGGATAAGACTCCGCCAGGGACGGTGGCCGACCACGGCATTATAACCAGTAATGCGACAGGTTATACATTTGTTTGGTCGGAAGCCATTGATTCTCCGACGAATGGTGTGGCCTCGGGCGTAACGACTTACAATATTTATTGAGGTGATAACGTAAACGGTGTGGGGACAGAGGTGCGCGCCTCGGCCAATCGAAATTATTCTGTGGCGGTCATCTCTCCCGATGGCACATATTATCTGCGTATCCAGACGGTGGACGCGGTGGGCAATACGAGCGCTTGGCAGACGGTGTACACCTATGTCCTCGACAGTACTATCCCGACCGGGAGCGTAACCATCAACGCTGGGGCAGAATGGACGAGCCAGAATAGTGTTACGCTGACTCTGGACTTTTCCGCTGATGTGGTGTCGATGAATGTGGACGGCGGGACACCGAGCGGTATTATGGCAGTTCCGCTGAGCAAGACTATGCTGTTTACCTTGGCGGGAGACGATGGGGAGAAGACCGTTACGGTTACTTACTATGACGCGGCGGGTAATACCGCCAATCCTGTCGTGGACACTATCAAACTGGACAAGACTAGGCCGGGAATGGTGGAGGCGGGCGGGATTTTGCCGCCCTCTACTAATCCGACCCCGGCCTTGAGCTGGACGGTAACAGAACCACTCGACCCGCTGGCAGGCGGCGTGGCCTCTGGCGTAACGACTTACAATATTTACTGGGGCGACGCTGAGGACGGCACGGCAATAACCGCCGTCAGGTCGTCGCCGAATGTTACTTATAATCCGACCATCTCTGGTGGACAGGAGACGACGTTTAACTTGCGGGTACAGGTGGTGGACGCGCTGGGCAATGCGGGCGATTGGCGGACGGTCTGGGTCTATCCTTTTGACGATAAACCGCCGACCGGGAGCGTGTCGATTAACGTGGGCTTCAATGAGTCATTTACGAATAGCAGTTTGGTTACTTTGAATCTGGCTTACTCGGCGGATGTGGTATCTATGAATATCGCAGACGATGACGGGCAGGTCTCCGCGAACTTGGTGCCGAATGCGGTTTACCTGTGGAATTTCCAAGCGGATGGAGAAAAAATAATAACCGTTATTTTCTCTGACGCGGCGGGCAATAGTTTTACCGCGACGGACAGCATCAAGGTTGATGCTTATCCACCCAATTTAGATGCGGCCTACTATATAGATTCCACCGCCCCGACGCAGAATTTTGCGCTGGCTCTGGAATTCTCGGAAGAGATGCTTGATACAGCTGTTCCGCTATTTTCCTTTGACGCGGCGGGCGGAGTGGGGCTTGACGCGGCCAGCGCGTGGAATGCTGTCAGCCTTAATTTTTATGATTTGCTCCTTGACGTAAGCGGTGCGACGGGCTGGGTAACGGTTAATCTGACTGGCGGAGCCAAGGATTTGGCAGGCAACGCGGCGGTGCCGAGTCCCCATTTTGCGGTCTTCTATATTGATGCTATTGCGCCGAGCGGCGGGGTGGTCATCAATTATGGCGAGGCTTTGACTGGCAACCCGGAAGTCATCATCCTGCTTGACCCGCGCGACGACCATTCCTTGCCTGGCGAGATGTTCTTTATGCTTGTTACGCCGGATTCGGAGGTGTCCGATAATGCCGGGATTACGGTCAATGAATGGTTGCCCTATCAGCCGACTTTTTCGGTCAATCTTGAGGAAACACTTGGCACGAAAAATATTGCCGTACGCTTCAAGGACAAAGGGGGCAATGAGAGCGGCCTGATTACGGCGAGCATTGTTTTGGATGACAGCGCGGTGCTTTGGTTGCTTCCGACATTTAATGTCGTGCTGGACGGCAATGCTGTCCGCGTGGTCAGCAGTAATGCTGATACGGAATTCCGTTTCAAGTCGCCGTATGCCTCAGGCGGGGCGGATTTTTATGTGAGCGTCAATGGCCTCTTGCACTTGATTACCGCCAATATTCCGCCCGACCAATCTGGAGTTTACACTTACGCTTGGGCTACTTTGCCGCTGGTGAGTTCAGGTTCGACGGCGGCAGTGGAGTTCTATGCCGCGGTTACTAAAGACGGCCAGTCCGTCCTGTGTGATAACCCCCTGACGGTGGGCGTGGACAAGGCCGCGCCGTCCGTAACCATCAATGTTCCCAATTCGCTGGCGATTAATTACGTGCCTACAGGCAGTGTGATTATTTCCGGCACGGCGACGGACAATGAGCAAATCACGGCAGTGGATTATGTGCAGGTGGATATTTATCAGCCAGACGGCACCTTGGCTCATTCGGCTAAAGTGCCGTCAGCCTCTTTTGCCGACGAGGTTTGGGAATATACAGGCTGGACTATTCCTGCCCTGCCGAGCATTAACGCCACTTACAATATCGAGGCGCGGGCTTATGATTTGCTGGGCAATGTTTCGCTGGTGGCTACGTCCAGCGTGGTCAAGACGGATTTGTATACCCGGATTTACCTTGATTCGCCGCCGACCGCCGCCGTGTCTCCGCGGGTCTGGTTGAGCAATCCTATCGTGGCCTCCGGTACGGTGGAGACCTTTGTCGAACTGGACCGCCTAGAGGTTACGTTCAACAATAGTATTTTCGGCAATACAGTCGGCACGGACAATTGGACGGTATCAATCAATCCGTCCGCCAGTGATTTTACCCAGTGGACTGAAAATCTCAATCCGTCGACTTTGACTTTGAGCGCGGTTTCCATAGACAACCCGCCGAAAATCAGTAGCCAAGTTTTCCAATTTTGGCTGGACGGTGTGCCGCCGAATCTCGTAACTATTAATGTTACGCCAAATTATCATACGGCGGGGACGCTGAATATCACCGGTAATTTTGCGGATGCGCACTCCGGTGTGTCGGCTGTGCTGGTCAGCGTGAACAATGCCACGACGACTATCAGCAGTGCGGCGAATTTTGCCTATGTGGTTAATCTGTCAGCGGCTGTGCCGGAAATGCTGATTGACTTCCGCGCCCTCGACAGCGCTTATCCGACACCCAATGAGTCCGCTTGGCTGACCTACAAGCTGGTTTATGACGAGGTGTTACTGCCGACGGCTATGATAACCAGTCCCGTCTCCGGCTCTTATGTCAATAACGTCATGACGGTAACTGGTACGGCCGCGGTCAAAGACGGAAGCTCGGTCGCGGGTATCTGGCTGGATTTTGGTACGGGCTGGGTAACGGCGCAGATTACCGACAAGACTGCCCACGCGGCGGACTGGCAGTATCTTTGGAGCGTGCCGTCGGCTGACCCGGATGGGCAAACGTATTTTGTCTCGGCCAGTGTCTTGTCCGCCGCTGGTATGCGGTCGGAAGTTTCCCCAGCGGTGCTTGCGGTTTATCACAAGGATAGTTCCGGTCCGACAAGTAATTTTCTGAATCTGGCCCATGGTATTTTCCTGTCGCAGAGTCAGTTTATGGTGGCCGCGGAAACGCTCACGGAACGGGCAAAAATCCAAGAGGCTTATTTTATGGTCGATGGCGTAACCCAAAATCCTCCCTTCACGCTGGCTCCCGGCGCGTCCCGGTCAAATGACAATGTTTCTTGGAATTATTCTTGGGCGTGGAACAATCAGACGCATGAGGTTTTCATCCGCGCCGTGGACACGGCAGGCAATTGGACGGACTCGCCAACCATCTCTGTCCGCAGCTTCTCCGATGTTTTGACCGACCCTCTGCCGCCGGATGGGCTTATCCGCTTCCCCAATGACAAGGTTTACGCGACCAGTGTCAATAACGTAGCGCTGGATTTGCCTTACGACCCGGCGGCCAAGGTCAGGGTGTCTATCGCTGGTAGCGCCGCGCCGCCGCTCCCAGCCGTTATCGCCGATGACGGCAACGGTCGACTCCGGGTCGAGCTGGATTCGGCCGCGCAGGAGACAGTGTATCTCATTAATATCTTGAATCCCGATGACACTTTGGCTTATCAGCAGTTGGTCATGTACGACATTACGCCGCCGCGGGTCATCTATGATTTGGCGGCTCTGCAGAAGTACTATCAAGGCGCGATATTTTCGCTGGACAAGGATTTGGAATTCGAGATTCGGCTAGTGGACCGGGTTGCCTCCAGCAATAATAAATTTGCCCTATTGCCGCGCGGTAGTGGGTTTAATGCGCCGAATTTTGCCGACATCACGGGTGCTGATTTGGCTGGAGCCGCCGCCAATACAGTATTGTTTTCTATATTCCAGGGTGGCACGACGGTCAATCAATCCGTGGCGGACAAGCGGTACGACCAGCGGAGCGAGACGCTGAGTTTCAAAGCCAGTTTGGGCAAAGGAACTTATGATTTGGCCTTGTTTGCGGTGGACAATGCCGGCAATAGAATGGATGTTGATTTTGATTTGCACAATATTTTGGACGTTGACCAGAAGAAAAATGACAATCTCCTGACCATGCTCGATGACTTGGGTACCACCAACAATATTTTTGTGATTAAAGGCTTGTCCATTGATAAGATGGCTATAAGCGAGTCGGGCGGTTTGGATAAAAAGAAATTCATCACGGCTTATCCTAATCCTTGTGATCCGGGCAAGGACGACCTGTTCTTTACCTATCACTTAAAGGACAATGCTTCCCGCGCCAGAATCATGATTTACAATCAAATTGGCGAGTTGCTTCACGTCATTAGCGTGGATGAGCCGGGTTTGGACGGCACGCGCGTCGGCTATAACCAAGTGTCGTGGGACGCTCTGGATAGGCACGGCCGTCTGCTGTCCAACGGTGTGTATATTTACATGATTGTGATTGAGGGGAGCAAGGAACGGACATTTGCCAAAGGCACGCTGGTTGTGATTAGGAGATAAAAATGAGACGCTGGATAGGGCTATTGTTAATTTGTGCCGCGAGTTTCGCCGCTTTTGAGGTCAATGGCGACGGTGCGCCCGTGGACTTTACCAAAATCGGCTCATCCGCGCGTTTCTGGGGCATGGGCAAGGCAGGCGTGGCTTTGGCAAACGATTCGGGCGCCTTGCTGCTCAATCCCGCGTCGATGGCGCTGGCGCATTCGTTGGAGCTCAGCGCGATGCACACGCAGACACTGGGCGTGAGCAATTATACTTTGTTTAACGGTGTTCTGCCTTTCAATAATAAAAATTTGATTTTTGGTTTCTCGTTTATTCATGAGGATGCGGGGACAATATATGAAACTAACGGTCTGGACGCAAACGGCTATCCGCTCAAAGGTGGCACGATTGACAACAGCAATGTTGTCGCCAGCCTCGGCTTTGGCGGCAAACTGTCCTTGTTTGGTGGACAACGGAATACCTATCTCGGCCTGCTCCTAAAGAATCATCAACGCCACTTGGGCGAACTGACTGCCGGCGGCACGGCGTTAGACTTGGGCGTGATTTATCGGCTAGGCCACATTTTTTCGCTGGGACTCAATGTGCGTAATGCTTGGCAGAGCGGTCTGAATTATTCTGTTTCTGAGCGGAGCGGTTTTGAGCATTATCCGACGGAGTATGTGGCGGGTTTTGCCTTGACGATGCTGGATAATAATCTGATGCTGGCCCTTGACAAGGCGATTAGCGAAACGGACAGCAAAACATACTTCGGCTTGGAATATATAATTGCCGAGACGGTCTCCCTGCGTTCTGGTCTGGCGGATAAGGATATGACGCTGGGCTTAGGGTTGCGCCTGGTGGATTTGCAGTTTGACGTGGGGTATCGTTATCAAGACGCGCCGCTGGACAATCAGCTTTATTTTTCGATTACTTACGGCAATGCGCGTAGCCTGTTTATGGATGTGCCGACGGACTTGGAGATTATTGACGCGCCGCGTGCGGAACCGGAGAAGATTGTCGTTTACCCGCCGCCTGTTGAGCCGCCGCCTCAATCCACGTATAATGATAAGCGGACTAACGTTGCTATAGAGAATCGTCCAGAGGAGATTACCTTATGACGAAAAAGTTAAGGTTTTTGCCGCTCATTCTGTTGCTGACTCTGGCGCTGACGGCCGAGCAGATTACCTATACGGCCAAGGAAAAAATTTCCCTGCAAGGCAAAGCTAATAGCAATGTATTGATTGAAGTTTATGTTAATGTCAAAAAGGTAGCGGAAACCAGGACGAATGATAACGGCGAGTGGGTGGCCTACAATATCCCGCTCAACCTCAATACCAAGAATGAACTGTATGCCGTGGCGGTCAGCAGTGATGGCATGCGCAGCAAGACTTCGACCAAATTGACTATTATCAATGACACGACCATTCCTAAAATTTATAGTGCGGTGCTGGAGCCGCCGCGTGCTAAGCCAGGCGATACGGTCAAGATTTATGCCAAAGTAGAGGACACAGTTATTACAGCGCGGGCAATCATGCCGGACAATGCCTTGGTGGCCCTGCTCCCGCCAACCAACAGCAATATCGACGACAATTGGACGGGCGAGTGGAAAGTTCCCGAAAAAATCACGGGCGGGACTTACAAAGTGCTGGTCGGCGCGGCCAATCGTGTTGGCACGCAGGCGCAGAATAGTGAAATAGACCTTTTGATTGATGCTAAGGCAAGTGTGCTTGTCCAAGCCCCCTTGGACGGTGCGCGGATTTACGATGACACGCTGGTTGTGAGCGGCGTGGCACGCAATAGCGTGCAGGTCGAGGCCGGAGTTGAGCGGCTGGATTTACAGCCTGACGGGTCTTTTTCAGGCCTTTACCGTATCCCCAAACCGGGGCGCAATCAATTGATTGTAACGGCGCGGGACAGGTCAGGCAGTACTGTTGAGCAGGCCGTCAGTTTTATCAAGCTGATTACGTTCCCGGATATTCAAAATCATTGGGCGAGAGCAGAAATAGAATACTTGGCGACGCTGGGCTATATTCAGGCTTATGAGAGCGGGGCTTATGCTCCCGATAACGGCATTTCGCGTGCTGAACTGGCGACCTTGCTGGTCCGGGCGCGGCAAATGTCCACGGCACAGTATTCCGCCTATACCACCTCTTCATTTCTGGATGTGCCGAAAGGCTACTGGGCTTTGGGCTATATCGAAGCGGCGGCGAACAGCGGCATTGTCGAGGGTTATCCCAACCGCACGTATAAACCGACCAATCCTGTAACTAGGGTAGAGGCCGCCGCGCTCTTTATCCGTTTTGCCAATATCCCTCCTGCTGATGGTCGTGCCGCGGCGGATATCGATGTGGGCGATAGGCATTGGGGGCGGGGCATAGTCTCGGCGTTCAAGTCCTCAGGCTTGATGCCTGACCAGTGGAAAAGCGAGCAGAGGTTTCAGCCCAATCGGGCGATTACCCGCGGCGAAGTAGCCGCTATTTTGGCCAGAGTGAAGAGCGTCAATGTGGACATTGAAAATATGCTTGGCCGCCCGACTACGTGGGCCAGCGGCGGCTCGGTCTTGCCCCAAGCCTTTGTTTCTAACGAAAACACCGCTCTTTCCGAGGCAACGACGGACGGCTCATCGGTTATCATGGCAGTTGTCCTGCCGCGCGATGTTTTGCCCGGCAATGACGTGATTATTTCGGTGGCTTGTATGCAAAAAATGCGGCAAGTGTCCGTGATTTTACCGGACAAGCGGCATTTGCCCCTGCAGTACAACGCGACTTCCGACCTCTGGGAAAATAGCTGGCGTATCCCCAATGATTTAAGTTCGGGATTGTATCAGCTGCCAGTCAGGGCGTTGGCGGATAGTGGTACGATATTTGCGGCACAGACTGACCCTTTTGCTGTAACCAACGCCCAGAAAATAAATCAGCCGTATCTGCCGCAGGAAACCCCGCAGACTTTTCCCGAACAGCAGACGACGGTTTTCAGCGGCGACGGCTATGTGTATCCGCCCGTAGTAGCGGCGGCGGCTCAACCTCGCGCTGACGGTGTGTCTGCCCCGGCTCCGGCGGCGGGCGGCACCTTGACCAGAGCGGCGGCGGCGGCTATTTTAGCCAAACATGGTTATCTGCGGCAGGCCAAAGTTTCTGCCCCGCCCGCCAAGGATGTCGCCTTGACGCATCCGCAGGTGCAGGTTATCAAGTCGGCTATTGTTACGGGTCTAATCCCGAATAAAAAACCCGGTTACTTCCTGCCCAACGACCACTTGACTTATCCCGAAGCGGCGGCCATCCTGCAAAGAGCCAAAATCAGCGGCAGTGTGCCGCCAGGCCAGGGCAATATCTCTCCCGCTGAGTTTGAAGACTTGGTTACACGTCGTTAAGAAGGATATCATCTCATGAAATACCTGCCCAAGCTACTTTTGCCGCTGGTCGTTTTTTTCTCTGGGTTGTCCGCGTTTCCCGGCGGCGAATTGGTTTTGTTTCCCTCGCCGGCTACAGACAATATTAATATCTGCTATGAATTGAAATCCGCGCAGAAAGTCAGCCTCTTGATTTACAATCTCAACGGGCAAATGCTTTTGCGGCGTGATTTTAACAGCAACCAGCCGGGCGGCCATGCCGGATACAATCAAGTCAAGGTCGAATTAAATACGCCCCACGGCAGGACTTTGGGTAATGGAGTTTACGTCGCTGTTCTGAAGAGTAGAAACAGCGTTCCCGTGCGGGTCAAATTCAGCATATTAAGATGAAAAAGATATTAAGCCTTATTCTCCTGATGTCCCTGAGTTTGTCCGCCGAGGTGGTAACGGAGTTGGACGGTTATTTTTTTTCGCCGCGCACGGTCGCGCTCGGCATGGCTGGGACGGCGGATAAAGCGACAGATATTTTTGTCAGCCAATACGGCTTGGCGGGGCTAAAAGATTTTGGTCTGGCGCTTTCCGGCTACCAGTTCTTCACTGACACCGATTATCTAAACGCGGCGGTCTATTTTCCGCTCGGAAGCGTGGGCATAGGCTTGGGTTATCGTCTGCGTTCTGTGCCGGACGTTTTGGTTACGCTGCCGGATATTATCGGGGCGAATGGCCGTCCTGACCCCAGCCGTTTGGCACACCTGACCTATCAACAGAGTACATTTTATCTGGCCTTGGGTATTCCGCTGGGCAGTATGTTTGACCTCGGGCTGGCTTACAAAAGTTATTCGATAGGCAATGATTATGCTGCCCTGTCCAAATTGTCCGCGCGGGGCAATAATCTCGACGCGGGTTTACTCGCCAAGCTGGGTAAAGTCTGGTCAGTCAGCCTGCTGGGGCGCAATGTGCTGTCCGGTCAAGGCGTGAATGGCGCACTGGTCTGGGGCAATGACTCGGTTGAACGTCCGCTCCAGTCGGTCGTGCTGGGGAACAAGCTGGCTTTGGCGGACGAGAAGGTGTTGTATTTCCTTGACGTGGAGCAGTATGCCGATGATTATTATCCGGCGCTTTGGCGGACGGGGGCGGAATTTGTTTTGAGCGATTACTTGACTTTACGCTGGGGATTGCGCCAATACACGGTTTTGACCGGAGAAGAATCACAGCGGATTTCTGTGGCAGGCTCTGGCGGTCTGCGCCTGACTCCTAGGCGCGGCTGGCATCTGGATTATGCCTACTATACAGGCGACAATCAGACCTTGGCGGCCATGCATTATGCTGGCTTAGCGGTGAATCTTGCCGCCGTTAGTCCACCCCAGCCGGAAGAGCCAACCTCGAAAGAAGAAAGGGCGGCAGTCGGCGTGGATAATGTGAGCGCCTCTCCGTCCCGGCCTGCGGGGGGCTGTTCTTTTCCAGATTGGCAGGAATCCTGCGCCGCAATCCGCGACAAGGATTTGACTTATTTAGTTTTTACGCCCGAGTGGCGGCAAAATTTTATCAATACCCGGCTGGGGCTGGAGGAGTTCGCGCCCTATGCCGTGCAGACACTGGATTTGGTTTTGCCGGATGAGTTGAACGAGGCGGTCGAGCCAGTGGATGTTCTTTATTTTTATAATTTGCTGGGCGGTCCGACGGAGGGTGTGTTTACCATAACGCGGTTTGGGCGTTTTACGCTGGGGCATTTGGCAGAGATACTGGCGCGGGTGGAGGGTTACGGCGCGGCTTTGGACGCGAGTCCCGACCCGCAAGAGCAGGCGGTGGCCGTCTTGGCGGCGGGCGGACAATACTCCGCCGCGGATTTTGAGCCGCGCGCTGGCGAGATAACCTTGGCCAAGGCGGAGTCTTTGCTGCTGCGGACGACCAGGGCGCGCCACCGTCTCGCCGAACAGTATGGCGCGGCGCCGCTGGCTTGGCTGGACCGCGCGGAGCAAAATCAAGGCAGGCTCGCCCTGCGATTTTATAACACAGAATGTTTAAGCGGTTATAGCTGGGTTAGCGGCGGGCAAAATTTTGCCGCCTCGCTCAATGCGGAAGGACAGGCCGTGGTATGGATTACGCCGGACAGCTCTGCCCCGCTGAGGATTACGGCTTATGACAAACTAGCTAAGGCTTGGCATTTTACGGTTAATTGGCGGCGGCGCACGGCGGAAAATGCCGATTCTATTGCCCGACCCTTGGCAGGTGCGGAGGCAAGTGTCCGCCAGCCGCCGCCGGACGAGGTGCGTGTGCAGACAGTGATTGCGATTGTCTTGGACAAGGAATACGCGGGGCGGCCAAGCCAGACAGACGGCGGGCAGAGCCAGAGCCGCGCTACCACAATTAAACCTGCTCCCCCGCCGCAGCTGAAGCCGCCTGTCCCAGCTAAAAAAAGGCGTTTGAACAAGGCTTATTATCCGGTGGAGATTAAGTTTTCGCCGGCTCGGCCACGGCCTGGACAGGTTTTATTAATTACCGCCAAATATGATTCCGCCAAGATTCGCAAAGTGTCCGCTTTGATTAAGGGTCAGCAGATTCCCCTGCGCCGGGCGGCGGGCGGGGTCTGGCAAAGACAATACAATTTGCCGCCGGGGCATCAGACTTTGTACATCAAGATTTTTTGCGAGGACGCGCAGGGGAATCTGTCGATGACCGAGAAAGTGCTGACGTACTGAGAATCAGAATCAACAGGGCAATTAAGAACGAGACAGGGACAGTCCAAGTGCGCCAGCCAGTCAGGAAGCCCAGACCCAGCGCGACGACATGTCGCTTCTCCCGCAAAGGCGAGAATGTTTCACTGAGCAGGGCCAGCAGACAGCCGCAGAATAAGACCAACGGACTGTCCAGCCAGAAATTACCGAGCAGGCAGAGCAACCAGCCTTTGCCCAAGAAGATAAAATCAATCAAGACATTCAGCCAAGCCAGCCAGACCAAGATTGCCCCGGTCTGGGGACGCACCGCCCGTTTGGGAAAAAGCCGGACGGCGTAATGCTCAATCGGTAAAAAACAAAGACCGCAACAGGCGGTCAGATAGATAAGCAAATAGAGCATGAACATTTAGACCCTAGCCAATCGATGAGTTTTTCGCTGGGCGTTGATTTTCTCATAGACAAAATCTGCGGACAATAAAGGGTCAAGCCGCTGGGCTATTTCCAGATTGGCTAGGCGGTGTTCTTGGCGGCGTTCGTTTTCCTCGGCGGTTTCTTTGTTGTTTTTGATTCTGATTTTTAAGACTTCCGCGTCAGCCAGATTAGTTTCCTTATAAATCTCCGCGGCCTGCAGGGCATCTTTTTTAGCCAGCAAATCTTGGACAGAGACGAAAGCAATCGGCGGTCTTTCGCCAAAATAATTAACCTTGGCGTGAGGAGAATTGTTCGTGGCGAGCCTAGGGTCGCTTTGCCGCAAAATATTGACCGCCAAATCGACAATGGTTTCTTCGGGATGCGCTTTTCGGCGTTCCAGCATTTGCGTAAAACTAATGCTCCTGCCGTCTTGATTGTATTTTTGAATGATGCCGAGGGCATGTCCGACAACTAAATCCATGATAAGGATTACGTCTTTTTCATTCTGGGCATTGTATTTAGCCACCGCGTCGGCAATCTCTTTATGAGTATGGCCATTGAGATATTCCGTGGTGGTCAAGCCGCGTTGCTTAGCTTGATTGGCGGCGGTCAAGGCAACCAAATTTTCCACAATCTCGCGCTGAGACCGGGTGTTGGCGGCTTGATAATCTTGTATATTTACTGCTTGTAAATTACTGAGGGACATGTTCTAGGTCCTTTCTTCCCCCCTAAAAGCATATCCTTCTAATCTTATATTTCTATATCGATGGAATTCGGGCAAAACTTGCATGACTTGGTATAAATTTCTGAAAACAGGGTATTATACATATATGTATTTTTGTGGGAAAAATATTGCTTTTGCGAAAGCTGACGGCATGGCTTCTTCGCCCTTTATATTTACTGGGGGGGGGTAACAACTTCCTCTGAAGCCTACAAAAATATCACGTTAGACCTAAAACCTAATGTTGAGATACACCCAATACAGCAAAGCATCAATGACTATAGCGCACAAAATGTGCTGCCTAAGTTGCAGGAAACTTTTTGGGGTTCTCCGGGTAAGAAATTCTGGTCGACAACATTTTTAACAACTTTAGTGAGGAATGTTAGCGTCTTGTCAGCAAGTCTTGAAGTGTCAAGTAGTATTGTAAGTAAAAATGTTTTTGAAATTTCTCCGCTGATTTGGGGAGTGAGTTTAGGCTCGGCCAGTTTGTCTTCTTTATTGAATTTAGCTGTCTTAACAGATTTTTTTAGTCCTGCCGCAAACAGAAACGATGTCGAAAAAAGCAAACCCTGGCTGGCTCCTGCGGAGTTGCCGCAAATCACTATACAAATCCCCTGTCGTAATGAGCCGCTGGATGTAGTCCAAAATGGTTCGCTAAAAAGCGCGTTGGCACTCAATTACCCCAAAGACAAATTAACTATTCAGTTAGTGGACAATAGCGAACAAGGAAAATATGAAGAACTGGCCGCTTATTGTGAGGAACAAGGGGTGCATTTTATTCACCGCGAGGGCCGGGACGGCGGCAAGGCCAGAAATCTAAATATAGGCTTAGGTTTATGGCCTGTGAACGGACAACGCTATGAGCCGCAAAGTGATCTTTATTTTTTAGTGGACGCGGACATCACTTTTGAACCGGACACGCTCCAAAAACTTTTACCAGAATTCAAAGCCAATCCCAGACTGCCTTTTGTGGTTTGTGAGGCGGAGTCCAGCGGCGGTAATTTATTTACCGATGCCATAGCCGCGACGCATCTGCCTAGGTTGTACCGCAGAACTAATACCGAGAAATACGGTTTTGCCAATTCCACGGGATTTGGCCTGCTCTACAATAGACACGCTTGGAGTGAGATACAGGGCTGGCCGGAAGACAGCATTAGCGAGGACTGGGCGGCCAGTATGACAATCCGCGCCCGTTCGGAATACTGGACGAAAGGCCACAGAGTGAATTATGTGCGGCTTAGCGATCCCGTGCCGGCCAATCTGGAACGCTATAAAATACAGCAGGCGCGCTGGGTGCAGGGTACCCTAGAAAATATACGCTGGTATTTATGGCCTTTGCTCAAAGCCAAACATATTCCTTGGAATGAAAAGGTTGATGTGTTTTTCAAGGCTTGGGGTTACCCTCAGCAGGCAATGGCGCAGGTAATAATACCGCTCATTACTGTGAGCAGCGGTATTAGCGTTATCGACAACTATCTTTTGCTCAATAATGCCTCCGCCTGGCTGCAATCTCTAAGCAGCGTCGTCAGCCTGTTTATCATACCCTTTGTTTTGCTGGCCGGAGTGCCGATTGTGTTTCTTAAAATTAAGCAAGGTTCGGAATCAGCCGGGCATTATTTTCGGCATTTATTGACCGGGTCGCTGGCTGGCATCAGCGCCGGATTGGCGATAACGCGCGGAGTCGGGAAAGGTTTGTTCGGTGCCAAGAACGCGCTGTTTAATGTTACGCCTAAAGGGAATGTTCCCCAAGAAAATGCTTTATTAAGAACATTCCAGAAAAACTGGAAAGAAATTGCCTTTGGTTCGGGGATAGTGTTGTCCAGTATTTTCTTGCTGCCGGGCTATTTAGGACTGGTAAGTTTTTTCGGGCTGGGTTTTATAATTACGCCATTTATGTCTTTGATAAAATTCAAAAAATCAGAAAAAACGGATTTTCCAAAACAACAAGAAACTCAAGCGGACAAGCCCCACGATATGTAAGGTATATTTATAAGGGAAAAGGGTATATATTTTGTATAGGAAGATAATTATGCGTATATTTTACTGCAACCTTAATATAAATAAAATTAATGGAAAACCTCTTTCATTAAATTTAGGTATGCCTAAAACCAAAGATGCAGCGAGTGGGATAACGAAAGCAATACCTCAAACGGAAAATTCTTTTTTACAAGATTTTGTTAATAATCCACAACAAATTACAGTGGACTATCAGTGTTCTATAACCACAGATGGCTTCGTTGGGTTTGGTTCCGAAAATAATATCAATGGTTTATTTCAGATAGAGCAAGACAGCGGATTTGTGTCTGCAGCCGATATTGAGACTGCCAAACACAATTTAGATGAATTGTTGAAGGCTATTAAACGGGAATTATTAAAACATCCAGAAAAACCTCTTGGCGACAAGATTCTCCTTGCTTATATGGTTATCGAAGATAGTTTTGGTGGTTATATTGACGGGGTTAATAGTCCACTTTTAACCCACGCGTTGCTTAATAAAGAAATAGATTGTGATACATCATCTCTGATTATATTAGCTTTGGCAGAGGAATTGAAGAACGACGATCTGGAATGGTCAAGCATTGGCATGGTTCTTATGCCTAATCATGCCAGCTTACAATATGGCGATAGTTATTATGATAAGGGAGAAAAAATAGATAAGTCCAGATATGAGCGGCAATTTGGTATTCCTCAAGATATTGCTGATAATCCGCTTAGAGAAAATGTTTTTGCGATTTTAGCTAATACAACTTGTGGCATCTTGGCAGGACGTAAAAATAATTATCAGAAATCCATTCAGTATTATGACCAAGCGTTAGCGCTGAGTGCTTATAACTTTATAGCTTATTATAACAGAGGCATTAATCATTTCTCGCTAGCGCAAGACAAAGCTATCGAACTTGATTTATTTAAAAATAAAGATATTGTCCCGTCCATGGCAGACAGAGAGTTTATTTTACAGCACTATACAAAAGCTATTGTTGATTACACACAGGCGAGTCAGATAACGAGTAAATACGCCGGTTCCTATTATGGTATAATTGACTGTTGTATTGATTTAATAGATCTGAATATTGAGCCGGAAAAATATGGGCAGTTAGCCCTCGCTACTCATGCAGAAAAGACACGTGTGTATGGTGAAGACATGGATTCGCCTATAGAACGAGCAGCTGTCTATATGCACTTGCAAAACTATGTAATGGCAGAACAAGAATTATATGCATCATTGAACGGATGGCGTAATGATGGTTATTTTCCGCGTACAATGGTAAAGGTGTATAAATTATTGGCGGAAGCTTTACGCGCACAAGGCAAGGAAAGTGAGGCGGCGCGATTCGATTCGTATACAGTAGAAGATCTAGACGTGGATCAATTATTTCAACAGACTTTAGATAGCTTAAAGGCCAAGGATTATGACGGCGCTGAGACAAGTTTTCTGAATATGAAAAATGTTTTGGCTAAACATTATGGATTTACTGTGCATAGGTATTTTGCGGAAGATTTATTTTATGCAAAACCTGAATTTACAGAACAAGATAATATTCGTGCCATGGAGTTATTAGACGCTTGGGGCAACTTGCTTTTGCAGAACATGGAGACACAATAAAAATTTACAAACCGCTAATTATTCTTCGCTCAACAAAGCTAGCAGAGCCGCCAGATTGGCCTGCCAATTAATGGCCACTTCATTGGTCGACCAAGAATTTTGGTCATCGGCGTATAACAGTAAAAACAACAGAAACCTACCACCAAAACCCACCAGTAAAAATCAACGCATTGTTAATGCTTTCCCAAACGATACTTTCTTTATGTGAGGAAAGTTATGCATGTTGTCCCGCTAATCGATAACCATACAATTTCGCAAAAAAACAGTTCGTTGCGCCAATACACTCCGGCAAATCCGAATATTGTTTCGCCAGAAGAACATGATTATTTTAAACCCAAACCCGCAAGCCTAGAAACGATCCTGTCGCCGGTCAGATACACCCTGCCTCTGCCAGGGTTCCGTACCCTGCCAGACATAATCCCGGAAACAGCATCCCCGGCTAAACCAAACCAGCCCCAAAATATTTTACTGAGCGTCGACGGCCAGCAAATACGCGGCGTGTATTGCGCGGAAGCGACCCAGCCGCTGACCATAGAAACCCCGGCTGACACCAGACAAAAGAATTTATCGGAATGTTTTACAGCCGCATTGCGCGGTGAAACAACCAGCGTGGTCATCGGCGGCCTGTATTTTGACCTGACGTATGACACGGCAGTCGGACAATTTTCTCTGGCCAATGACGATACTGTCTACCACCTGCCTCTTGGTCCGGTTGAGCAAAAACCACCATTGTCAGAATCTCAAAATATTACCGCGCAAAACATAGGCTACACCGTCGACAACGCCCCCAAGCAGGGATTTGAAATATTAAAATCAATTATCTCCGCGATCAAAGACCACCCGGACGGAGACGCTGCCGCTATTCTATCTGATGTTCTGGACGGGTTAAAAACCATAGGCAAAGACCGCGCCATTGACCTACTAAATGACCTGTACTCCGCGCAGAAAAACAATCCTATCGATATTATCTTTCAACGCCGGATATCCGCCATTATCTATGACGCAATTTATGCCCTGGAAACACTGGTTTATAAGGACAAGCTGGCCGCCGACAAAGCCGAATTTCAGGTAGCCGCGGCTGATATTGATGTCATAGGCCAAACACGCAAACTAATGGAAATCCAACAGAGGTGGCAGCAAGAAATAGACAAATTGCCCAATGTCTCTAAGCGAGAGCCTCAGCAAAAATTATTGCACACAAAACTGCTAAATGAATTCTTGCTTAAAACTTTTATCGAGGAGATATTTTTGCCTGACTTATTCGACAAATATCCGCGCCTAGAGAATTCTATGTTCATGTTCGGTTTCGGCCGTTTATTGTCCGAAAACAACAAACTGGGAGCTTCGGCCGGCTCGGATATGGACTCCAATGTTATTGTCGGCTCCGGGCAAGGGACCGGCTCGATAATCTGTGAGAACGAAGCTGATGTCGAGACCATAAAACAGGAATTAAAAATCGCTCAAGAAGTTTTGGACGCTTATTTGCATCTGAATATGGAGATCGATGATGAATTTACAGTTAGAAGTTTTGATGAGTTTGAGGAATCAATTTCTCCAGAAGGAAAAAACTTAGAAAATGACCCAGAAAAATCAACACAATTTTATATATCTATACTAAGAGATTATTATCAGTTTCATGAGCCAAATGAAAGGATTATATTGGACTTTCATAACGCTATTAATATTTCTGCTAAAAAATTTGACATAAGCTCGCCTATCCAAGCAATTTTTGAAGAAAACTTAAACGATTCTAGTAAGTACTCTATAGGCATGGCACATGGAGACGATCCCTTGCCTTTGGGCAATAAAAGATATACCGATAAAGTTATCGGTAGCGGCAACGAACAACCGGACAACTGGTATTTCTCCATGAAATACACGGTTAACCGCTTTTATGATTTTCTCTACAAACTGGAAAGTCTCAAAGGAACACCAGATGAAGTGAGTCTGTCTGCTGTTGGATTGAGCGAAAAAGACGCTTTGTTCATTAAGAATGTCAATAATATGATGCTAGCTTTACAAAATTATGCTCTCAAGCTACATCCAGAAAACTGCGGCTATTTGTCCGCCGCTGACTTTCAAGAATTATATGCCCGCCCGGAATTCCGTCAGGAATTCAAGATAATTGCTGAAAAATTGAGTATTCAGCCGGGACTACTTGAAAAAATCAGTTCATCTTTTAACCAAGATTATAGAAAACTAGGCCATACATTTTTTAAAAGACTAGATGAAAAAATGTTTGGACTTCACCAAAAGATAGCCGCGGCTGACGCGCTAAAAAACCATTAGTTATAATCATATTCGACCCTATCTTCTAAAATTTTAGTGATTTTGCCGGTTTCGGATATCTCAATTACATTAAAATATTCTCCTTGAGAACTTCTTACTCTGTTTAGCCAAATTCTTTTGGGTAATCCATTGTCTTCATAAAAAGTCACTGTATCTCCTTTGTATAACATAAGCTGTTCGCCAGCATCGGTAAGATTTATTTTTATTTCATCTTTTACGGAGAACCGTTCTAACTTGCCGCTGTGATAGAAAAAAATTCCCCTTGATAAAGGGAACTCTTGGCCTCTATGTTCGTACTTGTAGCTGTCATTGTAATTCTTATTGTGTAAACCAGTTCCGTGGAATTTTCCATCTTTGTATAAATATATCCTTCCATCTATGGGGATTGTATGTCCTTGATAAGTTATCACTGTTAGTTCTATAGCAAAACTTTCCAATTCGCCGGTCGGATGATAATGCGGACGTATTAACGGAAATGTCTGCCCAAAAATCTCCACAGTGTTGCCGGAGATTTTGGCGATGGAATCATCTGCTCCGATTAGCTGTTCAGAGTTGCTCATAAGTTTACTTTGCATAACTTTCACCTGCGTATATTATATACCCAATTTCACCGGGGATTATACATGTGTTTTTCATGCACAGTTCATGCACAGTTTTTCATGCAAAGAAGTAAGTCTGTCCGCTGTTGGATTGAGCGCCAAGAACGCGCCGTTTATGTCCTTGATAAAATTCAAAAAATCAGAAAAAACAAATCTCCCCCAACAGTCCGAAAACTCAAGTGGACAAGCCCAATAACTCCAGATAATTGCGCCGCGCGGCTAAAACACGGTGAATAATCACTTGTTTCAGTGTTTCATCGGTTACATAAAAAATCAAATAATTATCCACTGGTAAAATACGAAACCCTTGTTTACGCAAAAACACATCTTTTACTAACGAATGTCTCTTGGGCAGGAACGTCAAATTAGAAATAGTTTTATAGAGTTTTGCCACTAATTTGACCGCCGTGTCCGGTGCGCTTAATTGCCGGGCTATATATTGAAATATTCCTCCCAAATCTTGATCCGCGCTGGGCGTAACTGTTACGGCGTACTTATTTGGCTTGCCCATATTGCGCCTGATACTTGGCAAACACTGTGTCCAAAGGCAGCAATTTTTGGCCGGAGGCGACTTCCGCTTGCGAAGCGGCTAATTTGTCGTAAATTTCCAATCTAGCCAAACGCTGTTCATAATCTTCCGCGCTCAAAACCACTAAGTCGGCATAGCCGTTTTTGGTAATGAAAATCGGCTCATGCTGGGAATGTGCCAGCTTAGCGATTTTTGTAGTATTTGTCCTTAATTCGGATAAAGGTTGTATGGTTGGCATAGTTGAATTACTCCCTAAATTAGTATATGTATTATATTACTAATTTGTATATAGTCAATCTAATTATTCTTCGCTCAACAAAGCTAGCAGAGCCGCCAGATTGGCCTGCCAATTAATGGCCACTTCATTGGTCGACCAAGAATTTTGGTCATCGGCGTAAATACGCATCGCCGGATAAGTCTGAATGGACATGGCTATAGTGTCGCCGGAATACGCCACGCTGTTCGGGCCGCCGACCAGCAAGCCGTCCGGAGTAGGATATTGGCCGGACATAGATGGCCGGAAATGCGGCTGGCGCACTGATTTTTCGCCAAAACCAGTGATATAGGAAATACCGTTAGGATTTTTACCCAACAGATAATCCACTATTTTCAGTGCGCCCTGTTTATATTTAAGATTGCCAGTCTGTTTATAGATATACATTAACTCCAACCCGGCGGTGGCCGCTACGGAATTGGAACCCCAGTCAAATCCAGCGCCGATTCCGGCAAAAGCCAGACCGTAAGGATTTTCAGCCTGCCGCGCCAGCAAAGCATCCGCGTATTTAATTAACGCGCTCTCTATCTTCTGCTGTAATTCAGGGTCGGCGTTGGAATTGCGAGTATAAGAAAACAAGGCCAAATAATTGACGTTGCCCCAGTCCGGCGCGTTGTCGCCAAAGCGGTCTTGCGTCAACAGAGCGGGTAAATTGTCTTTAATATATTTTTGATATTTTGCTTCACCAGTGGCGTTAAAAAGCTCCACTGCCGCCCACAATCTTTCGTCTTGGTCTTGGTGGTCTGTGTAAGGCCCGCCGTATCTATGATTGTCATAAGTTTCCGCGGTCATAATTAAATCAGGATTTTGGACTAGAAAAGCCCAGGCTTGTTCCGCGGCGGCCAAATATTGCGCGGCCATAATTCTATCCTCGGCGACGGCGGAGTTTTTGTACTCGGCGTAGCCCAGCGCCATGGCCGCCGCGAAGTCTGCCGTGGCTGTGGTGGACACCGGAAGAACAGTTTTGAGCTGCGCATCGTCTTGCGGCGCGACTTCCGAAGCCAGCCATTCTGCCGCCGTTGCTTTATGATAGCAGGCTCCGTCCGTGCGCTGCATTTTGAGCAGAAAATCCAGTTCGTGTTTGACGATAGAGAGATAATCCGCCCGCGCCGCATTTTCGCGCGGCACCAGACCAGCGTCGTAAGCCAAATCATTGTCCGCATATTTTTTATTGACCAGCAGCAGACCCGCGCTGTAAGCGCCGTTGACCGTATATTTACCGTAATCACCGGCATCATGCCAGCCCCCAGAGACATCGATAGTCGTTTCAGAACCGTAAATTGGCGTTTCTTTATCCTGTTCATGAATATTTCCGTAGGGTCCGTGTTCGCCGTCGGTAAACCATTTGAAGGCCAGTAAAGCGGCGTTACGTGTCGCGGACAGCCCGGCGGCGGGATTTTCTTTAAGGACGACGGGTGTTTTTAATTCGCCGCTAATGCCGTTTTGTTGCGGCACAATCAGCGTGTATGTTCCCGGCTGTTCCAGCGCTGAAAAATCCAAAACCATTACTTTGGCTCCGGCATCTTTATAGACTTGATTGTAAGTTGACCTGCCAGTCCAGACGGCCTCTCCCTGTGTATTCTGTACCGAAAACTCCAGGCTGTCTACCGCACTATCCGCGGGAAGTTCCACAATGGCGGTCTTGGCAAAACCGCGGATATAACCGATTTGATTGCTCTGTATAGTTTGGTCATTGACTTGCGGCGCGGGTTCCGGCTGGACTACGATTTCAATATTGCTGACTCTGGCAAAATAATTTGTTGCTCCAGCGGTCATAAAAGCCAGCACGCCGATATTTTGCATCTCTTTAGGCACAATAAATTCATAAACGCCGTCCTGCGGCGGCACGAAGCCTTTAAGGTCGCTACCAAAATCCAGTTCAAAATTGCCGGGTTTCAGTTCAATTCCGTTCAGGGTTACTTGAAAAATTTTTTGCCCCCATAAAGCTCGAAAATCCTGTCCCACCTGTAAAGTCAGACGTAATGTTTTCTCGCCATAGTCTATGGTTTTATTAACTACTACCGCGAACATTTCGCAATCGGCAAAACTGCTGTTGAGCCGTGGATCATAAATTTCAAAGCCGCCGGGAACCCGCCGACCCTGTAAACGGTTTTTGTCCCACAATGGTTCAATATGAGCCACGTTAATTTTTAAGACTTTTTCGTTTTCCGCCAAACCGCGGACAGGCTCCGTTATTGGACGAACCGCGTTATGCGCGGCATCCGGCTCCGGGTTTGGCTCAGAAACAATCGGCGCTTGAGCGCTGTAAACCAACTCTTTTAATAAATCTTCTTTGGTTTGGAAATGTTTCATTAGTTCGGCGACAGCGGCCTCAACTTCCGGCGTGTCAATAATATCGTTAAAAGCCGTGTCCTCGCGGCTTTGGGTGTCCACGAATTGCCGCAGAGTTCTCTGGTATTTCTGCGGCAGCTCGTCGATAGGCCGACCCTCTAGGATTAACTGCAAAGCTTGTTTTATTTCCTGCTCGGAATCAATCTCGCCGCTAAAATCCGCGTCCGCGCGGCGCAGCTCTCTTTGATAGAATGCGGCATTATCAATGTTAATACCCATGGCCGGGCTCCTTTTAGTTTTTCAGCTCAACCTGGACAGTCATTTTAAAACCATTGTTTACAAAACCTTTAATGCCAACCCAGATATCTTTCATACCGGAGATGTCATAAACTAATTCGTCGCCGGCATCGAGGCTTTGCTCAATGTAACTATCGTTAACGGTAAAGCCTTCCGGCTCCGGGAAAGCTCCCATTACAGGATTGTGATTGTAGGTGTTTTGGGGGTCATAAGGTCCTTCGTTCAAGCCAAAGCCCACAGCTTTGCCGCCCCAAATAAGTTTGTCTTTCCCTTCTATGGATGTTACCGTAACCACCAGTTTGGTATAGCCAGAGGGATTGATTTTGCCGAGAAATACTCCCGAAGCTTCGCCCCTAGTACCGGAACCGTCAATAGTTAAAGTGTTGCCATTGACCGTATATTTGCCGGGACCCCAGACCACTTCCGGTTTCTTCAGCAGCGCGACAGGTTTGCTGTCGGACTGCACGGCCTGTGTCGCCTGCACCGCATTGTTTTGCCCCAAGGCCACCCGGCGCAAATAGCTTTCCGCTTCCGACACGGAGCTGCCGTTGAATTTTTGCGCAGCCTCTTTGGACACTTCCTGGGCAGCGTTAAGCAATTCCTCATTTGTGTCTATGCTACCGTTGTAGGCTTTGTCTCCATTGCCTGCATCCGCTCTGCGTAAAGCGCGCTGATATTGTGGTAACGCTTCTGAAATCTTTAATGAAAATCCGCTCATAATTTTTCTCCTTTACTGTTTTTATTTTTTTGAAATACAAAATACGATCAAGATGACAATTTAAAGAGGTCTACATAGGCAACACCTCCTTCTTAAGATTTATCTATGAAATATTTGTCTATAAATTTTACGGGGGGGGGGGGGGGGGGGGTTTTTTTTTATTAACATTTTCTCTTTTTAAATTTCCACCATTTTGTATACCCTCTTTTTTAAAAATTATAATTTATTTTGTTTAATTTTTTTTTTTTTTTTTCTCTGGGGGGGGGGGTAATTGTTAAGTAATAATCATTCATTTTCAACTCCTACCATATTGTATACCCACTTTGTTAAAAATTATACATATATGTTGTCAAGATTTTTTCTTTATTTTTCAAATCCCATATTTTGCCTTAAATAAATTTAACGCAAAGGCGATAAGGTTGCTGGTGAAGTAGTCGTCGGCATCAGTTGTAAAATGTCCAGCGGTATAATTCTCTTTTAATAATTTATAACATTTCAGGGCATTGGCTTGATCGTCCCGCGCGCAAAATACAGCCAACGCAATGCCCATGCCAAACGGCGTGCTTTTGCTCTGCGCACCGCGGCGGTTATTCTCCGGCAAAGTGCCGTCTACATTGTAGGCGTTATATATCCAGTTGTTTTTGGCCAGTTCGTCTGCGAAAAATTTGCCGGCTTTGTCCAGCAGAGTTTTGGACTGTGCGTTGCCATTCTGCACATAATCATAGGCCGCCCAGGTGTAAAGCCGCAAAGCGTCCCAACTGCTCAAGTGCGTGTCCTGCGCTTCCCCGCTGGCAAAAGAGTCCCAAGTGCCGTAAGCGCTGGTTAAGCCCTCGACCGTGAAAGCGTTCCAGTCCGGCACTAAAACGCCGTTGCTGCGATACTCGCGTCCGCCGGGTTTGGCATCGCGGTAAGGCACAGCGCGACTCAGCGCGGCATCCACATTTTTATAACTCTCGTTAAATAAGCGTCCCCAATCATGTGCGCGGTCAACCTTGCTGAATTCCGCCAGCGCAAAAGGCATAAAGTAAGAAAGATTAAAAACGTTGCTGCCCTTATTGTTGGCAGAGATGAACAGATGTTCGGCGGCAGGGGCGGCGACTGTTTTGCGGTTTAAGTGAATGTCGGTGATGGTCAATATCACGCCGGCTCGGTCGCTTTGCATAGCAAAGTTGTCGAGTGTAGCCTTGCCAGGGATGCGCACGGCTGGAGATTTGTAGTTCCAGTCGCCACTGGTGTGCCGCTCTTTGAACGCGCTGATTGGCACTATGTTTTCTCCGGGTTTTAAATTGTAATCGCAGGCGTAGTCCGGTTGGCCGCCTTTGCCCTGAAACATCAATTTTACAGCGCAGGCTTTCTCCGCCTGAATAGTTATGGATTGATAGGTGTCAGCGAAATCCGCCAGAGCCAGACTATGCACGCCGTAACTGCTGTAGGGTTGATGAAAGGAAATCGTGGTTTGGCCGTTCGCAAAACTGGCCGTGGCCGCCGGATTGGGTGTGCTGGCGTTCTTAATGTTGGTGTCCCAAACATGCTCATTTAATTTCAACGCCACTTCCGCGCCGCCAGTCCTGATCGACAGCACACAGCTTTGCCAAACATCATTTAGTATTTGCAAGGCCAGGCCTTTATAGTTTTTATTGCCGCTGGTGCTGCCCCATTTTTTGTCGGCCAGCAGTAAAGTGTAAGCAATCAGAATGTCCGCATCCGGCGCGGCATCATATCCGTCAAACCAAACGCTGGGGTCATTGGGGTCCCATTGATATTGAAAAACTCCGGTGTGCTTGCCAAGCTGTTGGGAAAGCGCCGAACCTTGTCCGACATAACGCCAGGCGGCCAGATAATCACGCGCCTCCGCGTCAATATTTTCACGCTTGTTGATGGAATACACGCGGCGCAGGCTCGCGCTGTCATGATAAATATTGGCTCGCGCCCAATCCCAGACCTGATCAAAAGTTTGGCGGTCGTTGTTATTGATGGCCTGAAACATGACGTAAGAAACTGTTTCCGAAAAAGTATTATTGTCGTCGCCAAGTGGCCGACCCGTAGCCGCGTCAATCTTGGCAGTTTTGTAATGCGCCCAGATTTCGGGGATTGTTTTAGCTATATCTTGGAGCAAGTCGGCAAAAGAAGTGATCTCCGTACGGCCAGAGGCCGCTGAGGCAACGCTGTCGATTTTTGGCGCAACGTCCGCTTGAGCAATATTTTTAGAGTTCATATTGTTTGTTCCGTAAACAAAATCTTGGAGCAAGTCTTCCTGTGTCCGATAATGCTTGGACAATTCGGCAACGGCAGCCTCGACTTCCGGCGCATCAATAATATCATTGAAAGCCGTATCTTTGTGGCTTTGGGTGTCCACGAATTGCCGCAAAATCCTCTGGTATTTCTGCGGTAGCTCGTCGATAGGCCGACCCTCTAAGATTAACTGCAAAGCTTGTTTTATTTCCTGCTCGGAATCAATCTCGCCGCTAAAATCCGCGTCCGCGCGGCGCAACTCTCGGGCATAAAACTTGGCGTTGTCAATATTTATAGTCATTCTTTCTCCTCATGTCATATAATCGTAAGGAAAAAATTTCGGTTGCATTTATTTTTACTGTTTAGAAAAAGCAGTCTAAAGGCAAATCTTTTAACCGCGGATTTTGTCGGTCTTTGGCCGAGACCAGCGGCGCGGCAACTGGCCAGTCGATTTTTAAGTCCGGGTCATTCCAGAAAATGCCGACCTCGGCCTGCGGCGCGTAATAAGCGTCGCATTTGTACTGGAACTCCGCGCTGTCCGACAGTACGGCGAAACCATGGGCAAAACCCCGGGGTATAAAAAACTGTTTTTTGTTTTCCGCCGAGAGCGTAACGCCCAGCCATTGCTGAAAAGTCGGCGAGTCGCGCCGCAAATCGACAGCCACATCATAAACCTGCCCGAAAGTACAACGCACCAGCTTGGCCTGTGCCAGACTGCCTTTTTGAAAATGCAAGCCGCGCAGGGTGCCTTGCCGGGACTGAGAATGATTGTCCTGCACGAAGATATTGTCTAAACCTGCGGCGGCCAGAGCTTTTTGACTGTAGCTTTCATAAAAAAAACCGCGCTCGTCAGGGAAAACCTGGGGTTCGATAATAAGCAGGCCGGGCAGCGCAGTTTTGATGATGTTCATAAGAATGCGCCCGTTTTCTCCCGCACGGCTTGGAGAGTTTTGGCTATTTCCGCGCGGGCTTTGTCCGTGCCTTTTTGTAAAATCTTTTGCACGGCATCGAGATTTTGGGACAGCTCGGCGCGCCGCTCACGGTACGGCCGGAAGTATTCCCAGAGCAGGGCGAAAGTTTCTTTTTTGGCCTCGCCGTAGCCGTAGCCGCCCGCGCGGTATTTTTGTGCCAGCGCCAGCTTTTGCTCCGCTGTGGCCAAGAGCGCGTAGATTTTGAAGACATTGCAGGTTGCGGGATTTTTCGGCTGTTCCAGCGGTGTGGAGTCGGTAACGATATTCATTACTTGTTTGCGTAGGACTTTTTCTTCGCCGAAAATCTCAATGGTGTTGCCGTAAGATTTGGACATTTTTTGCCCGTCCGTGCCAGGCACGATGGCGACCCCTTCTTTAATCAGTGCGTCCGGCACTTGGAAAGTTTCGCCAAATTCATTGTTGAATTTTATGGCGATATCGCGGGTAACCTCGAGATGCTGTTTCTGGTCTTGGCCGACCGGCACGATGTCCGACTGCACGGCCAAGATGTCCGCCGCCATGAGCAGCGGATAATTGAACAGCCCAGCGTTGGCGGGCAGTCCCTTGGCCAGCTTGTCCTTGTAGGAATGACAGCGCTCCAGCAAACCCACTGGCGTAATATTGCTAAGGTACCAAGCCAGTTCGTTAATCTCCGGGACGGTAGACTGCACCCAGAAAACGGCCTTGTCCGGGTCGATGCCCAGCGCCAAAAAATCTAACGCGGCTTGGAGCGTCTTGGCACGCAGGTCAGCTCCGCGGTTGAGCGAGGTCATGGCGTGCAGGTCGGCCAGAAAACAAAACAATTCGTTTTGGGCCTGCAGTTCAATCATCTGCCGCATCATGCCGAGATAATTGCCGATGTGCAGAGTGCCGGACGGTTGTATTCCTGAGAGGA
Source organism: Candidatus Termititenax persephonae (assembly GCA_003864475.1). Taxonomy (GTDB): domain Bacteria; phylum Margulisbacteria; class Termititenacia; order Termititenacales; family Termititenacaceae; genus Termititenax; species Termititenax persephonae. The sequence continues at coordinate 41,996 of BGZO01000005.1, forward strand.
CACGCATGTTGCCAAGATTATAACATAAAAAATCAATTCAACTTTGGGGAGAAACTTACGAAATCCAAGTGAAGGGAGTTGATTTTTATGAAAAAAATAATTTTAGGACTTTTGATTCTGGGAGCGGTGCTCAGTGCGGATAAGATTTATTTGACTGATGGACGGGAAGTATCCGGCGATTTGGCGATTCGCGCCAATAGTTTTGTGGTGCTGGGACAGGAGATTGATTTGGTTTGCCCGGAAAGCATAGTCGACGCGGTGGAAAAAGACGGCGTGAAATATACTCCGCGGCAGTATCTGAAGATGCGCCTGCTGGACGAGACAACTGACCCGGCGGATGTTTGGTTCGCCGAATAAAACGCCGCTGGGCTTTTCAGGCCAAGAGTTTAGGGTTTGAGACTGAGCGAGTAATAGCCATTATTTTTCTCAACACGCAACGGCAAATGGAAAGTTTTGGACAGGAGGGAACTCCGTAAAATCTGATCTTTTTCTCCGTCGGCTAAAATTCTGCCATTCTGGAGAATGATGACGCGTGTTATTTCCGGGATTATTTCTTCCAGCAAGTGCGTAACCATAATGATACTGCGGCCGTTCCGCGCCAAATGGCGGATATTTTGCAGGAACTGTGTGCGGGCTTTGATGTCCAGCGAGACGGTCGGCTCGTCGAGGACGATAATCTGCGGATTATTGATTAGGGCCCTGCCGATGAGGAAGCGGCGCAACTCTCCGCTCGACAGGGAACCGACGGTCTGGGCGAGGAGTTTGCTCAAGCCTAATTCTTGGGCGATTTGCCGGGCTTGTTTTTTTTGTGCGCTGGAGATTTGCTGATTGGCGCGCAAACCGATACTGCCGAAAAGCCCGGACAAAATCAGGTGCAGTCCTGGGCAGTCGGGCTGACGCTGCTGCTGTTCCAGCAGGGCGGGGGAGATGACCGCCAGCCTGCTGCGCAGGCTGAATAAATCCCAGCGGGCTTGGCCGAAGAGACGGATGGCGGGCTGCGCACGGTGCAGCGGATAAATATCGCCGGAGAGCATTTTGAGCAGGGTGGATTTGCCTGCGCCATTGGGTCCTATGATGGCCACCTGCTCGCCCAGCCCTATTGCCAGCGAAAGGTTTTTGAGAATAGCCTGACCGCCGCGCACGACGGAAGCTTGGCGGAGTTGTAAGAACGGCGGCATGTTCAATCTTAACATGGATAATCTGCGGCAATCCACGCCCCCAGTTTTGTGTTATAATTCCACGGCAAGAGGGGGGTAAATTGACAGTTCCTGGCATTTTGCTGGCCGCGCTGATTATCAGCATTTTGCTCAATTTTCTGGGTCTCCAGATTTTGAAATATTTTCAATTAAAACAGACCGTGCGTGAGTGCGTTCCACAGAATCACCAGGCTAAGACCGGCACGCCGATTATGGGCGGTCTGATAATTATCGCCGCGCTGGATATTTTAGCGGTTTTATTTTTGCCCCGGCTCAGCGGTCTGCCGCGCCTGACCAACGAAGTGATTATCTTGCTGACGCTGTTCACGCTGACCGGGGTGATTGGTTTCTTGGACGATTGGCTGATTGTCGTGCGCGGCAAAAATAACGGGCTGAAGCCGCGCTACAAATTGCTGGGGCAACTGATTATCGCGGCTTTGTTCTGCGCCTATCTGCTCAAAAATAATTTTCATCTTCTCGTTTCGCCCTTTTTGCATATTCTGGGTATGCACCAGCCCGTGCTGTATGTGCTGTTTTCTTCTTTCATTGTCGTGGGCGTGTCTAACGCTGTCAATCTGACCGACGGGCTGGACGGCTTGTCGGCGGGAGTGTCCATCATTGTCCTGCTGGCCTTGGCTTTTATCGCCCAATATAGTTTTCACAATAGTCAGTTAATGTACTTGGCTCTGCTGGCGGCGTTGGCGATTTTGGGTTTTCTCTTTTTTAATTACAATCCCGCGAAAATGTTCATGGGCGATGTTGGGTCTCTGTCGCTCGGCACGCTCTTGGCGGGTTTCGCCTTGCTCCTGCATGCTGAATTATACTTGGCCTTGGTGGGACTTGTTTTTGTCTGGGAAACACTTTCGGTAATTTTGCAAGTGGGTTATTTTCGCTTGACCAAGGGCGGACGGCTTTTCAAGATGTCGCCCTTCCATCATCACTTGGAGTTGTGCGGCTGGTCGGAGAGAAAAATCGTCCACAGCGCCTGGCTGATAACGGCGGTTCTGGCACTGGTGGCGATAATTTTTCGGATTAGATAAATGCCAAAAGTCGCGGTGCTGGGCAAAGAAGGTAAGACGGGACAGGCGGTGCTGGCTAGATTGGCCAAGCCGGGCGCTTATCAATACGTGGAGGATTTGCGCGAGGCGGATTTGCTGGTGGTCTCGCCGGGGATTCCGCCGCAAAAATATCCGGCGGTCAAAATTCCGATTATCAGCGAGATTGAGCTGGCTTACCGCCTCAATCCCTCGCCGATTATCGCGGTTACCGGCACCAACGGCAAGACGACCACCACGACTTTGCTTGCTTTATTGCTTGATGTGCCTGCCGTCGGGAATATTGGTCGGCCCTATATCTCGGTGGAAAAAGAATATCCCTATCTGGCGGTAGAGGTGTCCAGTTATATGCTGGAAAACATTGTTTTTTTTCGCCCCAAAATCGCGGTAATTTTAAATCTGACGGCGGATCATTTGGAACGCCACGGCGATTTGGCTGGATACGCCGCCGCCAAGAAGAGAATACTGCTGAATCAAACGGCGGAGGATTATGTCGTCTACAATGCCAAGGATAAATATGTCTGTGCGCTGGTGCAGACGGCCTCGGCGCAAAAAGTGCCGTTCACCGCGCCGCAACGATTGCAGGAAAATTTTGCGGCGGCCCGCGCGGCGGCGCGGCTTTGCGGGCAGACCGACACGCGGATTGACAAGGTGTTTGCGGAGTTTACGGGCGTGGAACATCGCTTGGAAAAAGTCGGCGTGTACGGCGGCATCCGGGTCATCAATGATTCCAAAGGCACGAATGTTGACGCGACGGTCGCTGCCTTGGAGTCCGAACCTCTCCAGGGGCATATTATTTTGCTGGCCGGGGGGCGCGACAAATTAACTGCGCTAGAGCCCTTGGCGGCGGCTTTGCGGGGGCGGGTCAAAAAATTGATTTTGCTGGGCGAAGCGCAGGCCAGGTTTTCCCGTGAATTAAAAGATTTTCCGCAGATTTTGGTCAAGGATTATGCCGAGGCGGTGCGGGAAAGTTTTCGGTTGGCGCGGAGCGGGGATTTGATTTTGCTGTCGCCGGCCTGCGCCTCGTGGGACATGTTCCAAGATTTTGCGGAGCGCGGCAGGTATTTCAAGGAACTGGTGCGGAAATATGCTCCGCAGGGTTGACGGCTACCTTTTGTGGCCGGCGGTCGCACTGCTGGCGGTCGGCGTGCTGACGCTGTTTTCGGTTACGCCGATTTCCGGTGCGCAGTATTTTCAGAATGAATTTTATTTTGTCATCCGGCAGTCCGTGGCTCTGCTGATTGGTGGCGTGCTTTGCCTGCTGGCTTCGCGCTGGGATTATCGGAAACTGCGAAAGCTCGCGCCGTTTGGTCTCCTCTTGTCTGTTTTTCTGCTCCTGCTGACTTATCTCCCCGGCGTTGGCGTAATGGTCGGCGGGGCTTCGCGCTGGCTGGGCTATGGCTCGCTGAGTTTTCAGCCCTCGGAGCTGGCGAAGTTTTGCTTGATTTTGTATGTGGCCGCCGCCTTGACCAATAAAAAAAATGGCCTGCGCAGTTTTTGGCAGGACACTTTGCCTATCTTGACGGTTTGCGGCGCGGTAGTCTTGGCAATCTTGCGGCAGCCAGATTTGGGAACCAGCTTGGTGGTGCTGGCGACGATTTTGGCCATGCTCTTCGTGGGCGGCAGTAATTTTACGGATTTGCTGATTTTGGGTTTGCTGGGTTTTCGTGCGCTGGTCTATCTGGTTGCGCACACCCCGTATCAATGGCGGCGCTGGACGGCGTTTCTGGACCCCTTGGGCGACCGTTTTGGCGCGGGGTTCAACACGATTCAGTCCTTGATTGCGGTCGGCTCGGGCGGGCTGTTCGGCGTGGGCATGGGCAATAGCCGCCAAAAATTTGCCTACCTGCCCCAGCATTATACGGACTATATTTTTGCCATGATTTGCGAGGAGCGCGGTTTTATTTTAGCGGCGGCGGTCGTGCTGTTGTGGGCTTTTTTAGTTTTGCGCGGCATCCGTTTGGCTTCGCGGGTCGCCGACCCTTTTGGCGCGTTTTTAGCCCTAGGCTTCTCGCTCTGTCTCGGCATCCAATCTCTGGTGCATATTTTGGTGGTGCTGGGCTGGATTCCTGCCACGGGCATCACTTTGCCGTTCATTTCTTACGGCGGCAGTTCGCTGGTTACTTCTCTGCTGATGTTGGGAATTATTCTGCGGATTTCGCGCGAGGAGTGAGCCAAGGCCAGATAAAAATCCGGCGGATAAATCATTGGCAAAAAAATGCGGGACGACCCCCTTGCCTAAAAAGCCCAAGCGGTGTACAACATTCTGGCGGGGCAAAGGGGTGTGGCGGTGCAAACTTATAAATTAAATAACGGTCTGGAAATTCCGGCGGTCGGTTTCGGCACTTGGCAGACTCCGGCGGGAGAGGTAACGGTCAAGTCCGTGCGCGAGGCTTTGCGTGTCGGCTATACGCATATCGACACGGCGGCGGCTTATGAGAATGAGGCGAGCGTCGGTAAGGCGATTCGGGAGAGCGGCTTGCCACGCGAAAAACTTTTTATCACGACCAAGCTTTGGAATTCTGACCGCGGCTACGACCGTACCTTGGCCGCCTTTGACTGGAGCCTAAAAGAACTGAAGCTGGATTATCTCGACCTCTATCTTATTCACTGGCCGGATGCCAAGGACAAGGAAAAAAATATCAGCTCTTGGCAAGCTCTGGAGCGGCTGTGCAAAGAGGGGCGGGTTAAGACCATCGGGGTCAGCAATTTTAAGCAACAACATTTGCAACCGTTGCTGGATGCGGCGGAAATAAAACCAGCCGTCAATCAGATTGAATATCATCCGGGTTTTCGTCAGCCAGAACTGGTGGATTTTTGCCGTCAGAATGATATCTTAATCGAGGCTTGGAGTCCGCTCGGTTCTGGACGGATATTGCAGGATAAAAATCTCCAGGCAATCGCGCAGAAATATAACAAGTCTGTCGCGCAGATTTGCCTGCGCTGGTGTCTGCAGAACGGGACATTGCCGTTGCCCAAATCGGTTACGCCAGCGCGGATTAAAGAAAACTATCAGGTCTGCGATTTTGTCATAGCGGCGGAAGACCTGCAATTTATCGACGCTTTGCCGGAGTTCGGCTGGTCGGGGCTGAATCCCGACAGCGTACCTTTTTAAGCAAATGGCCGAGCCTTACGTTTTTGTCTTGGCTGGCGGTTCGGGGACGCGGCTGGCTCCCTTGTCCTTGACTAGTCCGGGCAAGTTGCCCAAGCAGTTTTTGGCCTTAGTCGGCAGGCAAACCATGCTTCAGCAGACTATCGAGCGCGTCCCTGCCGGACAGGTCGTCGTTGTGCCGGAGGAGCGTTATGTCTCCGCTATCCGTGAGCAATGCCGGGATTTGCCGCGGCAAGTCGAGATACTGGCCGAGCCTTTTGGCTGTAATACCGCCGCGGCGGTTGGTCTATGCGCCCGGTACGCCCAATGGCGGACTGGCGACGAGCAGACTGTGCTTTTTTTCCTGCCAGCGGATCACCTCATGGACAGGGCTGTTTTTGGCGAGCTGTTCGTGCAGGCCGTGGAACGCGCCTTGACGGGCAGGATAGTAACCATCGGCATCACGCCCGACCGTCCAGAGACCGGTTACGGCTACATCCAGACCAGCGCGGCGGAGGGTAGATTGGCGGTGCGGGCTTTTGTGGAAAAACCCGACCTGCCGACCGCGCAAAAATACTTGGCGGCGGGCGGTTATTTTTGGAACGCCGGGATGTTCGTGATGCAGGCTGATACGGCCTTGCGGGCTTTGGAGCGCGATGCGCCGGAGATTTACAATGCCCTGCTCGGCATTGATTTTGCTCAGGACTGGCTGACGGAGATTGCGCGTCAGTATCAGATTATCAAGGACAAAAAGCAGAATATTTCCATCGACTATGCCGTCATGGAAAAAGAAGCGGCCAATCTGGAACTGCTACCCGCGCCGACCGCGCTGGAGTGGAATGATGTTGGCGGCTGGATTGCGCTCAAGAAATATTTTCCGCCGGACGCGCAGAATAATTTACTTCTCAATTATACACCAGACAAAATAAAGCTGGCTGGTCTGCGGGAGATGCTGGTGGTCGATACGGAAAATGGTATTTTGCTCTGTCCGCAGGCGCAGGCGCAGAGAGCCAAAGAAATCATCGCCGGACTGGAGAAAAAACTGACCGCGGAAACTATAGACTGCCAAGGGGTAAGCATCGAAAACCACACGGCGCGTTATATCGGCGCTATTGGCCTGCAAAATATTAAGGTTGTTTATGACCATGGAGAGTTAAATATTTCCAGCCTTTGAGCTGGTAAAGTTTCTGGTCTGGAGTAACGCTCATTATTCGTTGACAATTGTATCACAATAATATACACTCTTTAAAAGAGGGTAATTATGAATTTTTACACAGCGCGGGATTTACGGACGATTCCCAAGAATATTTGGGGCAGTTTGGCTGATGACAATGAAGTGGTCATTACCAATAACGGTCGCCCTACCGCCTTAATGCTGCCTGTTTCGGAGACAAATTTTGACGAGACGCTTAAAGCCATACGTCAGGCCAGAGCCATGATTGCTTTCAATAATATGCGCGGTAAGGCTGCCCAGCAGGGTTTCCTGACCGTTAAGGAAATTGCCGCCGAGATAGACGCTTGCCGCAAGGAACGCCGCGCCGCCGCGCACAAGTAATGCAGGTTGTTTTAGACACTAATGTTTTGGTTTCCGCGCTCTGGTCGCGTCAAAGTGAACCGGCCAGGGTACTGGCTCTTGTACAAAATGGAAAAATCACACCCTGCTATGATTACCGAATCTTGACCGAGTACCGGGAGGTACTAAGCCGGGCAAAATTTAATTTTGCCGCGTGGGAAGTCCAGGCGCTCTTGGCTTTGTTCGTCCAGGATGGTTGGTCTGTGGTACCCAAAAGTCTGTCGGTCGCTTTTACCGACCCTGACGACAGGCCATTTTACGAGACCGCAAAATATTGCCAAGCCAAATTGATTACTGGTAATAAAAAGCATTTTCCACCGGATTCACTGGTCGTTGCGCCAAGAAAATTTCTGGAATCTTTTGGCGAAGGGCAATGATTCAAAGGCGGAGAAGCAAAAGCGATAATTGCCAGCAGGCCCGTAAATATATTTGCTTATGGAAGCTTGGCTTGTTGGCTGGGCAATTCCCAATTCGGCAGGGCGGAGATGTTCAGCGGCGCAAAATTTTTGCTTTGCCATTTGGCTAGCGCTGCGCCGGCAATCATGGCCGCGTTGTCGGTGCAGAGTGCGGGCGGCGGAAAATGGATTTGCCTGCCCTGAGCCTGTCCCGCCGCGCCCAGCGTCCGGCGCAGCCCTTGGTTGGCGGCCACGCCGCCGGCCAGATAAATATGCTCACTGCTGTATTTTTGCGCGGCGGACAGCGTATGTTCCGTCAAGGTCTCGGCGACAGTTTTTTGAAAAGCGGCGCAGACATCTGCCGGGCGTGCCGCGGGATTGCGGCGGCAATAATTTAGCACATTGGTTTTTAAACCGCTGAAACTAAAATCAAACTTGCTTTCCGGCGCGCGCAACCGCGCCTTGCTAAAACTGATAGTGCCGCTGGCGCCGTCCTGCGCCAGCCTGTCCACGAGCGGCCCGCCGGGGTAACCGAGTTTTAGTATCCGCGCCACCTTGTCATAAGCCTCCCCTGCCGCGTCATCGATGGTCTGTCCGACGGTCTGATACTGCCCGGGTTTTGCCGAAATTATTAGTTGCGTATGCCCGCCGCTGACCAGCAGGCACAGGAAAGGATAAGGTATGTCCATTTTTTCCTGCGGCGCCATGGAGATAAAATTGGCGAAAATATGCCCCTCTAAGTGATTGACGGCGATGAGCGGTTTTTGGTGGATGTAGGCGAGGGTTTTGGCGGCCTGCAAGCCTATTAACAAGGCGCCGAGCAGGCCCGGCCCTTGCGTTACAGCCAGGGCGGAGATATCGCCCATATTTTTCGCGGCCTCTTGCAGGGCTTGTTCGATGACAGCATTTATCGCCTCGACATGCATCCGCGAGGCGATTTCCGGTATCACGCCGCCGTAAGCCTTGTGCGTGTCGATTTGCGTGGCGATGACATTGCTGTGTACCACGCCGCGGGTGTCGACCACGGCGGCGGCGGTCTCGTCGCAGGAAGTCTCGATGCCGAGAATGTAGTCCATATACTATAAGAATAACACAAATCTGGCTCAAGCTTCTCTCGTCCTGGCCCAAAAAATGGCGCACACCCCCGCCCTCGGTCGCGCTCCGTAGCTAGGTTATTTTGGGCGCGGGGTAAATATCTTTACCGCCGCATTCGACCTTAAAAAAAGTTAAATTCATTAGCTAATTATCCTTAAACGGATTGAAATAACCCAAAATCCGTTCCGGATTTCTCACACAAATTTGGATGTGATTTTTTTCTCTAAAAGATGCCGATGGATAAAGCGCTTGGCCTTCCCAAAACACACCGCGCACAGTGTCGTAAGGTTTTTCTTCAAGCAAATTTAAACAATTTCCCAGACTGATAATAGCCCCAATTACTGCCGGATTTTTCTTGTGTTCTTTTGCCCACTCCCAAGCCCTTTGGGGATTGGCTTCCCAAAAATATATTCCCGTGCCGAGCCAGTCCCAAGTGTTTTCGCTTTTACTCAAATGAGGAATTTTACCCAATATCACATCATAAGCACATTTTTCATCTGTGCCATGAAAACCGTATGCGATTACCGGAGAAGCAGAGTACTCATGCTTGTACATAAAGCTAGGTGGCAAATTCCTTTTTCAAACTTCCGTCTGCGTTATGAACGCCGGTGGACAAAAAATATTTTTGCAAGGCCTTTTTGTCAGTCAAAAGTTTTTTGACGATGGCATCACTTTTCTGCTGTATGTCTTTCGGTGTCATAATCAAAACTCCTTGGCTAATATTATGCTACTTTTTGGCTTAAAAGCAAGGGAGCAATTACCGTAATTTCCCGATTTTCTTGATAATTTCTGCTTTTGAAGGTCCCAAATGTTTTACTAATAGGTATTCCCAGCGCAGTCGTACTCCGTAGCTAGGTTATTCTAGGCGCGTGGATAAATATTTTTACCCCGCGCACAACTTTAAAAAATGGCGCACAAGAGGACAGAAATAAAAGAACACAAAAAGAACACAAAAAATTGCACGAGAAAAGAACGGAAAAATTCGATGCAAGTATCCGCGCGCCCCCGCCGATAGTTGAGTCGGACAAGGTATTGACACTCGTGGTAAGATAACAAGATAAAATATTTTGGACAACCCGCCGCGGAGACACGCAAGACGCACGGCATGACAAGGAGACATCCCATGGTTAGTGGCCAGACACTCGGACATTCAGATAATCGCGCGGCGGACGCGGGGTTTCCGCGCCGTTCCGGCGTTGTGTTAAGTAATACTTACCCCCCCCCCCCCCCCCCACAATTTTTGGCTTAGGTACGCCAAAAACATAACATATCCTTACGGCGCAATGAACAAATGGACCCGCCCGGGCCTGGCTCGGGCGGGTTTTTTTGCGCTCGGGAGATGAAAAAATAAAACACAGGGGGGCATATCATGGCGAACGCGGGCGACTACAATGACGGCACGGACACGGACTTCACGGGGGCGACATACAAAATAAGCACCAACGAGAAAATCTCGGCGGAGGGGATGCGGAACGCCCTGCACACCAAGGAGAAGGTTGCGAACAAGCAGGTGGACTCCACCGACGCCACGGGGACGCTGACCGCCAGCAGCAGCGACACGTACTACCCGTCGTCCAGGCTGGCGGGGAGAAACCTCGACAAGAAAGTGAGCAAGAGCGGGGACACGCTGAGCGGGAGGCTGACCGGGGCGAACCTGAAGGGCGCTTGGATAGACACGTTCACGACGAACACGGCGCTCTACGTCCCGCCGAACGACGCCACGGGTTCCGCGGCGCAGGGGGTGCTGTCTTGGCGCACGGCGCAGGGGGACGGGTACGCCATCAACAACCTCAACGGTGAGAACAGGACGAGGCTGCAGTACGCCACGAGCGCGAACATAACCAGCGGCACGAACACCACGGCAGACGTTCTCACCATCACGGGCGGGGTGGTGTCCTTCGCGGCATCACCGACCGTGCCGGGCAAGGAGAACCCGGCCTCGGCCAGCAACAAAACGGTCATCGCGACTGAGGCGCAGGTCGCGCTCAAGCAGGACAAGATAGCTGCGGCCAGCGGCACGGCGGACGGGCTGATGAGCGCGGCTGACAAGACCAAGCTGAGCGGGATAGCGGAAAACGCCAACAATTACACGCACCCGACGGCGACGGAGTACACGTCCGGGCTGTACAAGGTTACGGTGGATGGCCTTGGTCATGTGACGGCGGCCACCGCCGCCACCAAGGCTGACATCACGGCGCTCGGAATCCCGGGTTCCGACACAACGTACGCGCACCCAACGGCGACGGAGTACACGTCCGGGCTGTACAAGGTTACGGTGGATGGCCTTGGTCATGTGACGGCGGCCACCGCCGCCACCAAGGCTGACATCACGGCGCTCGGAATCCCGGGTTCCGACACAACGT
>BGZO01000006.1 GCA_003864475.1 Candidatus Termititenax persephonae
AATGTTGTTATACTTCTGCATAAGGGAGAACTCCTTGCGGTTGTGGTTAACTTTAAGGATTCTCCCCCAGGCTCAGCCTTCGATGCAATCTCTCCACCGCTTTGAAGTATTCCTCCCCCATCCCTCTCAATTTCCTCAGGGGGGTACCATGTCTCGTGCCCGCACATTTGCCGTATTATTTCTATGCAATTATATGACGCTAAGTTACGATATAATTGCCTAGGAGGCTTTACAATAGCAGCAACGCCGACGCTTGAGGGAGATGACGCAAAAAGATTTTACGAGGAAATGGCTGAAAATGAGAAAAAGAAAATGTCTAACGAGGAATTCGAAAGTATTACAAATGATGCCAGAGAAATTCTAAACGCAAATCCGCAAATAAAAAGGATGTTCGGCATCAATGTCATATAACATAAAGGCGCTTGAAACTGGCGACAAATACGAATTTGATTGTGGTGATTCGGATCTGAACGAATTTTTTCACAAAGATGCATTACCGCATAAACGCGACTTGATTGGTGTAACGTACTTCATGTACGAAGAAGGCAAAGATACAGCAGCGGCCTTTTTTACTGTAATGAATGATGTTGTAAAAACAGCGAAACTTAGAAACGACGAAGTAGTCGCTCAAAAACTCTATAAATTTTATCCGGCTGTTAAAATTGGTCGTTTTGGTGTTGATAAAAAATATCAGCGGCAGCGTATCGGTGTAAAAGTAATGAACTCTATAAAATATTTATTTACATACGAAAATAAAACTGGTTGTCGATTTTTGACTCTTGATGCCTATAATAAACTGGAGGTTTTAGCCTTTTATCAAAAATGCGGGTTTACGTTTTTTACAAATGATGCGGATCGCCGCACCCGCGCTATGAAATACGACTTGAAATTTTACAGCGACGAACTGAACGTGCGCTTGCAAGCCACGGGCGGTAGCACATACTCAAACAGATAAATATGACACAGCCTCCGCCCGGACAAAGAAAGTCCACCCACTGGCGACCAGCGCACGGAGTGCGACTGCGCCTGGAATACCTAGCAGGCGCAGAAGTCCCAGCGAGCAACCAGCGCACGGAGTGCGACTGCGCCTGGAATACCTAGCAGGCGCAGAAGTCCCAGCGAGCAACCAGCGAGCGGAGTGCGACCGAGGGCGAAATTCCTTGCGCGGCGCGTCGAACTTAACAAGCGGAGCGAAGTTAAGTGAGGCTCACAAGCACGGAACGTGCGACGTGTGGAAGTCCCAGCAGCCAACCGGGCTGCGGAGTGCCGCCTAAGTTATTGGCAAAACAGGTCGTCCATAACTTTTAGTGTTAGAATATTTATCATTTATGAAAAAGCTGTTGTTGGGGTTGTTCTGTTGTCTGTCTGCGGGGCTGCCCGCTGTCGAACATGGCGGGCAGTTGACGTTCTGGCACAGAGAAACGACCGCTGGTCAGCCCAATCAACTTGGTGTGCGCTATTTGCCGGATTTTTTCTGGGACAAGCCGTTGCCTTTTCTGACCGATGCGGATATCGCGCTCAATATTTACAATTTTACGGGCGGCGAACAGGACTGGAAGTTTTACCGTTTCTGGACGCGTTACACTGCCGAGCAATGGGAAGTCCGCGTTGGTCTGCAGAAAATCAATTTCGGCTCGGCCACGCTTTTCCGTCCGTTGCAATGGTTTGATACCATTGACCCGCTTGACCCGCTGGGCTTCACGGAAAGCGTCAAAGGTCTGTTGGTGCGGTATTACCTGCCCAACAACGCCAATTTTTGGCTGTGGGGTCTTTACGGCAATGAGGAGCTGAAAGGCTCGGAAATAATTCCGACTAAAAAACAGGATTTAGAGTTCGGTGGACGTTTGCAGCTGCCGCTATTCAACGGCGAGGCCGGACTGACCTATCATCAACGCCGTTTGGATTTTGGCAGAAGTCCGACTTTTTCTATATTGTCCGACGAGATAGCGCCGGAGCGGCGCGTCGGTCTGGACGGCAAATGGGACCTCGGCCTTGGCGTGTGGCTGGAGGCGGCCAAGATAGAGCAGGAGACGGCAAGCGCGGAGCAGATGCCCAAAGAGCAGTTCCTGACCACCATCGGTGCGGACTATACTTTTGCCATCGGCAATGGCCTGCACATTTTGCTGGAAAAATTCAATCAAGACAGCCCGGCGGAAAAATATAATAGGCAGATGTATGGGCTGTTGATTGACTATCCACTAGACCTCTATGATAAACTGATTTGCCTGCGTCAGTTTAATGCGGATGGCGGAGTGTCGCAGTTAAGTTGGCAGAGGGTCTATGATGATTTGGTTTTGCAGGTCTCGGTGGCTCAGCAGGAAAAAAATAACAGCTGGCAGGTCAACGCGACCTATAATTATTAGGGGGACAAGATGACCATCATCAGAATAGAAAACCTGACGCGCAGTTATCAAATGGGGTCGACAACGCTCAACGCCTTGGACAATGTTTCGCTGACTTTTGCGACAGGCGAATTCAGCGGCTTGATTGGTCCCAGCGGTTCGGGTAAAACCACGCTGCTCAATATCATCGGCTCGCTGGACTTGCCGACCAGCGGCAGCGCGGAAGTCTTGGGCAAAAAAATCGAAACCCTCACGCCGAGACAGGCGGCGGCTCTGCGCAATTATGAGATTGGCTTTATTTTTCAGACTTTCAACCTGTTGCCGGTTTATACTATCTACGAAAATATTGAGTTCCCACTTCTCTTGCAAAAACAGTTGAAGCCGCCGCAGCGCCGTGCCATGGTCAAGCAGGCGCTGGAGTGGGTGGGCTTGGCGGACCGGGCGGCCTCTCTGCCCAAGCAATTATCGGGCGGGCAATGCCAGCGTGTTGCTATCGCCCGGGCTATTGTCAAAAAACCACGGCTGGTGCTGGCGGACGAGCCGACCGCCAATCTCGACGCGCAAAATTCCGCCAATATCATGGAGATAATGCTGAGGCTCAATCAAGAATTAAACACAACTTTTATTTTCTCCACGCACGACGAGAAAGTTATCCGGCATCTGCGCCGTAAGATTAAGCTGGCGGACGGACGGGTCGTCGGCGGCGAGAGTATTTAATTATGCCGGTGTTAAAACTAGCCCTGCGTAATCTGCTCGGCGCGGGTCTGCGTTCTTGGCTTAATATTTTTATTTTGTCGGTGTCTTTCGTCATCATCATCGGCTGCCAAGGTTTATACAAGGGCATGGGTCAGCAAATGGAACGCCACTCCATCGACAGTTATTTTGGCGGCGGACAGTATTGGCAGGTCAATTATGACCCTTTTGACGTGCTGACGCTGGACGACGCGCAGGGGCGTGTGCCGCCCGTCCTGCAAAAAATGATTGACGAGGGCAAGGCTTTGCCGCTGCTCAAAAGGCAGGCGACGCTCTATCCGCGCAACCGGGTGCTGAATATCACGCTCAACGGCATTCAGCTTGACCAGACCGTGCTGGATATTCCGACTGCGCTGTTGCGGGATGCCGACGCGGCGATTCCCGCGCTGATTGGCGACGCGATGGCCAAAAGCACGGGATTGCGCCAAGGCGACACGGTGGTTCTGCGCTGGCGGGACGCGCACGGGACTTATGATGCTGAGGAGATTTATATTGCGGCGGTGCTGAATACGCCTGTGGGTGAGATTGACGGCGGCCAGGTCTGGATTCCGCTTGACCGTATGCAAAAAATGACTGGCTTGCCCGGCGCGGCCACGCTGATTGTCGTGGCTCGGGGCGGCAATCCTCAGCCGCTCGGCGGAGAGGCGGGGCAGGACTGGGTGCTTAAAGATTTGGCTTTTTTGCTGGCGGACACGCGCGGCATGATGGCCTCGCAATATGTCGAGGGCGGTGTTATGTACGCGGTGTTTTTGTTCTTGGCGATGCTGGGGATTTTTGACACGCAGATACTGGCCATTTACCGCCGCGTCAAGGAGATGGGGACGCTGTTGGCGCTCGGCACGACCAAGTCCGACCTGGTTTGGATTTTTACGCTGGAAGGGACGTTGCATTCTGTCTTGGCCGCCGCGCTGGCCTTTGTTTACGGCACGCCGTTGCTGTTGTGGTTTGCGCGGGTAGGCTTTGTCTTGGGCGATAGTTACGACCAGCTGGGTTTTGCGCTGGGCAAGGCAATTTATCCGATATACACGCCGGGCATTGTGGCCGGCACAACGGTATTTATTATCGCCTTGACGGCCTTGGTCAGCTATCTGCCCTGCCGCCGCATCGCCAAGCTGACCCCGACCGAGGCTCTGCGGGGGAAAATCACATGATAAAATTTTTGCTCCAAGGTCTGTGGCGCGACCGTTCCCGTTCATTTTTCCCGGTGCTGACCGTGGCGTTTGGTGTGTTCCTGATAGTTTTTCTGGAGGCCTTTTTTAACGGGGCGTTGGACAATATGTACGACACGATGGCGCATCACAACACGGGTCATGTCA
Source organism: Candidatus Termititenax persephonae (assembly GCA_003864475.1). Lineage (GTDB taxonomy): Bacteria > Margulisbacteria > Termititenacia > Termititenacales > Termititenacaceae > Termititenax > Termititenax persephonae. The sequence continues at coordinate 4,412 of BGZO01000006.1, forward strand.
AAATCATGACCCAAGCTTACGCCGCGGAAGCCGAACAGTCCCCCAATGATTTGGCCTTGCTGGGACTTGCCGAGTGGCTGGAAATCCTGCGCGCGCAATACCCCGATTTGGTTTGGGTGCCGCGGATTAACTTTGGCGGTTTGCTGGACATTCCCGACCAGTATGGCGAGACGCGCCTGCAGGGGCCGGCGGCTGGTCTGGCGGTGGATTTGCGCGCGGGCAGTCCGGAACTGGGTTTTCTCAATCTCGAAAAATCCTTGGTGCGCGGGCGGTTGCCGCAAAACCCCGGTGAGATTTTGCTGGCGGAAGATTTTGCCCAGAAACTGCAAGTTACGCCCGGGGCTACGGTTACACTGCTCGGCTCGACGATGCACGGCAGTATGGCGGTCAATAATTTTACGCTGTCCGGCACACTGCGTTTTGGCGTGGCGGCAATGGACCGCGGTGCGCTTATCGTGGATTTGCGCGACGCGCAGGATGCTCTGGATATGCAGGATGCCTCCGGTGTGATTTTGGGTTTTTTTGCGGACGACGCTTATGACGCGGCGCAGGCCGAGAAGCTGACCGCCGCTTTTAACGCCCGCTTCCGGCAAGCCGCTGACGAGTTCAGTCCGGTCATGCGGACGCTGGTTGAGGACAGCGGCATGGCGAGTTATTTTGAGATGGCCAGCGTTACAATGTTTTTACTGGCTCTGGTTTTTGTGGCAGTCATGGCCCTCGTCCTTTGGAATGCGGGGCTGATTGGCGGACTGCGCCGCTATGGCGAGATGGGTGTGCGGCTGGCCATCGGTGAAAGCAAAAGACATATTTACTTCAGCCTGCTGGGCGAGGCGGCCTTGATAGGTATTGGCGGTTCGCTTATTGGCACGTGCTTTGGTCTCCTGCTGGCTTATTGGCTGCAGTATCACGGGCTAGACTACGGCGCGGTCTTTAAAAATTCGACATTGATGGTTGAAAATGTCTTACGCGCACGGGTTACGCCGAGCTGTTATGTGGTCGGTTTTTTTCCCGGAGTGCTGGCGACCTTTATCGGCAACGCGCTGGCGGGTCTCGGTATTTTCCGGCGGCAGACGGCGCAATTATTCAAAGAATTGGAAGCGTAGAAAAACACTAGATTGCTTGCGGCAAAGATATTTACCCCGTCGGGGTATAAAATATTTAGGACAAATCGTGAAAGAATAATTCAGCAAATTTCTGCTTGACAAGCAATTAACACATCTGTATAATGCCGCGCATTATTAAACAAATTTGTATTAATATACTTTAATATTACAAATTTGTAATAAATCCAAGGAGGCCGAAAATGAGCAGCGCGAAGGTTGATTTTTTATATTTGAATGAGGAAGATATGCTTAAGGCGGGCGTAACTGACATGGCTGGCTGTGTGGCGGCGATGGAAGATATGTTTGCCGCCATGGGCGCGGGCGATTATATGATGGGCGGCGCCAATCAAAACTCCCACGGCATCATGCTGGCTTTCCCCGACCAGCCTGAGCATCCGGGTATGCCCAAGAACGGTCCCGACCGCCGCTTCATGGCGATGCCCGCTTACCTCGGCGGCAAATTTCAAATCGCTGGCATGAAATGGTACGGCTCCAATGTCGAAAATAAAGACAAAGGTTTGCCGCGCTCTATTCTGATGGTTTTCTTGACGGACAAAGACACTGGTGCGCCGCTGGCGCTGTTGTCCGCCAACCTGCTCTCCGCCTGCCGCACTGGAGCTATTCCGGGGGTCGGCGCCAAATGGCTGTCCCGCCCGGACTCTAAGGTGGTCGGCGTGATTGGGCCGGGCGTGATGAGCAAGACCGCGCTGGATTCTTTTGTGGTGGCGCGTCCCGGGATTGACACTGTGCAGATTTGTGGGCGTAGCCAGCGGGGCATTGATTCTTTTGCCGCGTATGTTCGGGAAAAACAGCCGCAGATTAAAAACATCAAAGTGGCCAAAACTTTTGCGGAGGCGGTGGACGGCGCGGATATTATCAGCGTGGCGACTTCTAGCCCGCTTAAGGTTGAAGACTACCCCTATCTTGAGGAAAAGTGGCTGAAACCGGGCGCGCTCTTGACCCTGCCTGGCTCAATCCGTCTGGACGATGATTTTCTGCTCAAGCGCGCCGGCCTGGTCGTGGACAATTGGAAGCTTTACGAGGCGTGGGGAGAAGAAATACCTTATCCGGTTTACGCCAACGGTATTCCTCTGCTGGGCGCACATTTGATTGATTTGTTCCATGACAAAAAAATTGAGCGCAGCCAGATTCGCGATATTGGCGAGATTATCGCGGGCAAGATTCCGGCGCGCAAGTCGGCTGAAGAAATTTTGGTCCTGTCGGTTGGCGGCATGCCGACTGAAGATTTGGCGTGGGGGCTGACTGTTTACCAGAACGCGGTCAAGAAAGGCCTCGGTCAGACCCTCAAACTCTGGGACGTTCCGGCGATGACCTAAGGCATCCAAATAAAAAATTGGCGGCGGCAAGATGACGAGAATAAATGAACATCCAATCTTAGGCGTTTACCAAAAAGGCGAGCCAGTGGAGTTTACTTTTGACGGTCAGCCTCTGCGGGGGCGGGCTGGCGAGCCGCTGGCACTGGCTCTCAAGGCCGCCGGGGTGCTGATTCACCGCTACACCGCCAAGCTGCGCCAACCGCGCGGGATTTTTTGCGCCATCGGCAGATGCACGGACTGCGTGATGATTGTGGATGGTCGCCCCAATGTCCGCACTTGCCTAACGCCTCTGGCGGCGGGCATGGACGTGCGGACACAGTACGGCAGGGGAGAAAAACAATGAAGCGGTATGATGTGCTGGTGGTTGGTGCGGGTCCGGCTGGCTTGTCCGCCGCGGTGGAGGCCGCCCGGCTGGGTTTGCGGGTCGCGGTCTATGATGAGAATGCCAGACCCGGCGGTCAGCTTTTCAAGCAGATTCACAAATTTTTCGGCTCCCGAGAACATAAAGCGAAAATCCGCGGCAATAAAATCGGCGAGGAACTTTTGCAGGAAGCCGCCGCCGCCGGGGTAGAGGTCATGCTCAACGCGGCGGTCATCGGTGTTTTTGCGGAAAAAGAAGTGGCTGTCCGCGTGAATGAACAAATTCTGTGCCGCCAAGCCGATGCGCTTATTATCGCGACTGGCGCGAGCGAAAATATGGTTAATTTTCCCGGCTGGACTTTGCCCGGTGTGCTTGGCGCAGGTGCGGCGCAGACGATGATGAATCTCCACGGGGTCAAACCGGGCGAGCGGATTTTGCTACTGGGCAGCGGCAATGTCGGTTTGGTCGTCAGTTATCAGCTTTTGCAGGCGGGCTGTGCGGTGGTTGCCGTGGTTGATGCCTTGCCGCGTATTGGCGGCTACGGGGTACACGCCGCCAAAATTGCGCGTTGCGGCGTGCCTTTTTACACCTCACACACGATAGTTCGTGCCGAGGGCGTGAACCAGGTAACCGGGGCAGTCATCGGCGAATTGGACAAGGACAGGAAAATTATTCCCGGCTCAGAAAAACATTTGGCTGTGGACACGATTTGCCTGGCGGTAGGCCTGTCGCCGCTCTCCCTGCTTTGCGCGCTGGCTGGCTGTGCCATGGAGGACAATCCCGCTAAGTCCGGCTATGTACCGCTGGTCAATAGATATGGCGAGACTTCGGTCGCGGGTATTTTTGCGGCGGGCGATGTGTCCGGCATTGAGGAAGCCAGTGCGGCGATGATTGAGGGGCGGATTGCTGGTCTGGCGGCGGCACAGCGGCTGGGCTTCTTGACCCAAGAAGATTTGGACGCGCGGGTTGCCGTTCAGGAGAGAGCCTTGGCCAGCCTGCGGCAGGGGATGTTCGCGCCGGGCAGTCGCGGCCAGACTTTTACGGCGACCACCGAGGGTTGCCCGCTTTCACAAAATCTTTTGCGGCAAGGTTATCTGACGGACACGGAGTTGTCCGCCTATCCCGGTGTGGTTTGGGCTGAAGGCCTGCACCCGATTATCGAATGTACGCAAAATATTCCCTGCAATCCCTGCCGGGATGCCTGTCCCAAACAGTGCATTACTGTGGGCGCCACGGCGGGACAGATTACCGCATTGCCGATTTTTGACGCGCAAAAAGGTTGCACTGGTTGCGGTCTGTGCGTCGCCGCTTGTTCTGGTCAGGCGATTTTCTTGGTTGACGAAGAGGCTGGCGAGATTACTCTGCCGTATGAATTTCTGCCACTCCCGCAAAAAGGTGAGCAGGGCTTGGCGCTCGGACGCTCCGGGCAGGAAATTTGCGCCGCCGAAGTGGTGGACGTGAAGACCGCCAAGGTTTTTGACCAGACTAATTTATTGACCATCCGTGTCCCGGTGCAGTACGCGCGGCAAGCGCGTTTTTTTCGGCGGGCGCCATGATGCTGGAGCGCGGAGATATCGGCGGGTATATTCCCGCGCCGGATGATGACCTGCTGGTCTGTCGCTGCGAAGAGATTAGCCAGGGCGAAATCCGCCGCGCGATTCACGACGGCTTGTTTACCCTGACCGAACTGCGCCGTTTTTTGCGTACGGGCATGGGGTTGTGTCAGGGGCAGACTTGCGGCCGTCTGGTCAAGGCGATTGTGGCCAAGGAGTTGGGCGTGTCTCCCGCGGAGCTGGAACCGATTACGGCACGTTCGCCTGTGCGCCCCGTGGAGATGCGGGTCTTGGCGCGCAATCAGGAGCAGAAAAATGGTTAATAAAACGGCGGATGTGCTGATTATTGGCGGCGGCATCGTGGGCTGTGCGGCGGCCTATTATCTGGTCAAGGGCGGCTGTTCGGTCATCGTGCTGGAAAAAGAGGAGACCATCGGTTCCGGCGGCTCCTCACGCAACGGCGGCGGGGTGCGTCAATCTGGCCGCGACCCGCGCGAACTGCCCCTCGCCATGCACGGCATTAAAAATATTTGGCCGACACTTTCCGCGGAGCTGGACTGTGATGTGGAGTACTGTCAAAAAGGCAATCTACGCCTCGGTCAGACGGAAGCGCAACTGAGAATATTAGAAAGTCTCACGCAAAAAGCCGTCGCCTGCGGACTGGAGGTGCGGATGATTTCCGGGGACGAGGCACGGCAAATAAATCCTTATTTGTCCGAGGCCGTGCTGGGAGCCAGCTGGTGTCCGACTGACGGTCATGCCAATCCGCTGGCGGCGACACTGGCTTTTTATCGGCAGGCGCGGCGGCTGGGCGCTGTGTTCATCAGCGGCGAGGCCGCCCAGGAAATTCGCCAAAGCAAAGGTCAGGCTCGTACGGTTACCGCCGCCCACGGAGTGTATGAGGGCGGCACAATCATTGTGGCGGCGGGATTGGGTAGCCGCCCGCTCTTAAATACCGTAGGCCTTGATGTGCCGCTGCAGCCAGCGCTTTTGGAGACGCTCGTTACGGAAGCTGTCGCGGAGATGTTTCCGCAAATGCTGGGTACGGCGGCGGCGGATTTTTATGGACACCAAAGCGCACGGCATGGCTCGTTTATTTTTGGGATTACTTCCGGCTATGAGTTCTGCGCCAGACCGGGATTTCCGCGTTCCTCGGCTGCCGCCGCCTCGGCTGCCTGCCGCAGTATTTTAGCTTATTTCCCCTCGCTGGCGGACGTTAAGATTATCCGTTCTTGGGCGGGCTGGATGGACGATTGTGCCGACCATGTACCGGTCATCAGTTTTGCGGCTGAAGTGCCGGGCTTGCTGATGGCTTGTGGTTTTAGCGGGCATGGCTTCGGCATCAGTCCGGCGGTGGGCGAATTGTTGAGCGAGATGGTTATCGCCGGACGACCGTCGCTGGATTTGACGGAGTTACGTCACGACCGTTTTGTGATGAAGTAAAAATCGGCAGGGCAGGAAGGAGCGCTGGCGCGGCAAATATTGGTAGGCTGTTTAATCATTGGGAAAGGAGAAGATTATGAGCGCAATAATAGGAGAAAAAAAGAAAATGGGTTTGTTTAGCGCGATTTGCGTGTGCGTCGGCTTGATTGTCGCGTCGAGTTGTCTGCTGTCGCTGGGGCAGGGCGTGGGTTTGGGCGGTCAATGGTTTGTCTTGGCTATCTGCATTGTCGCGGTGCTGAATATTTGCGTGGCTCTGTCTTTTGCGGAACTGCACGATTTGATGCCGAATATTGAGGGCGGTCTGGGGCAATATACGCAGGTGGCTTTGGGTCCGGTAGTTTCAATTATCTCCAACACTAGCGCGTATGTTTTTGTGGCCTTGCTGGCCGCGCCGATAGAAATGGCAATGTGCGGCATGATTTTGCATGAATTATTCCTGCCCGGAATTCCCGCCGCGCTGATTGGCGTAATTTTTGCCTTGTTGCTGGGGATAGTCAATTATTTTGGCGTGGATATTTTTTCTAAAGTGCAAAATCTAGTTGTGGGCGCGTTATTATTTTCCTTGGCGGCCTTAGGTTTTATCAGCTTTTTTAAACTGGGTCTCGGCACGGTTGTTGTCCAGACTATGCCGCCCTTGGCCGGGAGCGGGTTTGGCACGGCTCTGGCTTTGACCGCGCTGGCTTTTTGGCTGTTCATTGGCGTGGAATACGTTATTCCAGTGGCCAAAGACATTAAAAACCCCAAAGTAACAGTCCCGCTGGCGATGGTGCTGGGCATAATTTTACTGTGCGTTATTCAGGCTGTGCTAGGCAGTGGAATGAGCAATTATGTGGCTTACGCGGATTTGGTTAATTCGGAACTGCCGCACATGGTTTTTGCGGAAAATCTTTTAGGCAAGGCCGGATTGTTCTGGATGGGCATAATCACTTTTCTGGCTTCGATTAGCACCGCCAATACCTTGCTGGGTTCGATACCAAATATCCTTTCCGGTATGGCCAAGAATGATATGATGCCGGAGATATTTAGTAAAAAGAATAAGTACAATATTCCGGTGGCGGGACTGGTTTTGATAACCGCTTTTTTAGTGTTTATGGTCGGCTCTGGTTTAACCCAGTCGGCGGGACTGGTCAACGGTCTGCTGGTGGCTTCCTGTTTTTGGCTGACTTCCTATATATTGGTTAGCCTGGCGGTGCTGGTGTTGCGCGTGCGTTATCCGCATCACCCCGGACGCAACAAAAAACTGGTGTTTTTTGGCTTGCCGCAAATCGCCTGCCTGCTCGGCAATATTTATATGATTTGGCATATCAGCGACGATTCTGACGCGAGAATGTTGATTTACAAAATATTCTTTATTTTGCTGGCTATTTTGGTGATTTATGCCTTGGTCTGGACTGGCTTGGTCAAGAAAAAGCCGCTTTTTGCCGGGGCAGATATTGAGGGTGTGCTGAGCAACGAATAAGTTTTGGGGGGATTTCTGTCCCCCTCTTGTTTAGGAGGCTGAGATGGTGGAGTACACAAAATCGAACTTGCCGAGGGAGAAAAAAATGAATTTAACACGCACAAATTATTCATCAGGCTCGCCGCTGGAGGAAAAAATCGGCTACAGCCGGATGGTACAGGCCGGGCCTTTTATTTACATCGGTGGCACGACTTCCGTTCAGCCGGACGGGAGCGTGGCTGGCGAGGGCAGTGTTTACGAGCAGACCAAATATATTTTGCAAAAACAAATTGGCCTGCTGACCCGGGCTGGTGCCAAAAAAGAAGAGGTACTCAAGATTAAGGCTTACCTCACGGATATTACGCAGGGGGCGGAAGCGGCACGGGCTTATTCCGAATTTTTTAAAAATATCCGGCCACTTTTTACTATGGTTGAAACGCCGCGGCTGAATCGTCCGGCACAGCTTATTGAAATTGAAATGGACGCGGCGCTGGGGGCAAGTATTTTATAGGCGCGGCTTGCCGGACACTAGCGCCGGGCGGTCGAATTGTTTTAGGCAGGCTTTATTTTGTTAAATAAAGGAAAAATTCTTTGTTCCCGTCCGTGCCGGTAATAGGCGAGACGGTTTCGCCGAGGATTTGAAAGCCGGACTGCTCCGCATAGCCGCGGGTCTTTTGGCGCACCGCCTCATGCACCGCCGCATCCCTGACAATCCCGCCCTTGCCGACCGCGCCGCGCTCCGCCTCGAATTGCGGCTTGACCAGCGCGATGACCTTGGCCGTCTCAGTCAGGATGGCAAAAAGCGGCGGAAAAATTTTCTCCAGCGAGATGAAGGATACGTCGATGACCGCGAGGCGTAAAGTGAGCGCGGACAGCCGGGTCAGCTCCAGCAATTGTCCCAAGGTCAGATAACGGAAATTTGTTTTCTCAATGACTAGCACGCGCGGGTTACTGCGGATTTTCCAGTCGAGTTGATTGTGTCCCACATCGAGGGCGATAACCTGTGCCGCGCCGCGTTGTAGCAGGCAGTCCGTGAAACCGCCTGTCGAAGCGCCGATGTCAATGGCCTGCCACCCGCAGGGGTTTACCTGAAAGTCGTCCAAAGCCCCGGCGAGTTTCAGTCCGCCGCGGCTGACGTAGGGACAACGGTTGCCCAGCAGGCGGATGGCCGCGTCGACAACCACTGCCGCACCGGGTTTTTGGCTTTTTTGCTCATTGACGAGTACGTCTCCGGCGATGATGAGAGCCTGCGCTTTTTCCCGCGACGGCACGAGATGGCGCTCGACGAGGAGCTGGTCGAGACGGATTTTTTTGCCCATCAGCGGACTCTTTTGCGGAAAATCTCGATATGGTGCAGAAGGCTGGCGGCGGCGCGCCGCGTCAGCCAGCGGCTGATTTGCGCGATTAACCAGTGTTGAAAATACGGCACCAAGTAAATTTTCTTCTGATACAGGGCTTTGACTGCCCGCCGCGCGGTCAGTTCAGGCGAGACGAGTTTGTAAAGAAAACCCGGCACCCGCGGCTTGCCGTATTGGAAAAAATTGGTATCCGTAATGCCCGGGCAGAGAGCGGTTACGCCGACCCCGCTGTCTTTCAATTCCATGTGCATCGCCTCGGACAACGACAGGACAAAAGCCTTGGACGCGCCATAGACTGCCGCGTAGGGCAGAGGCTGGAAAGCCGCAGTGGAGGCGACGTTGAGAATATAGCCGTGTTTTCTTTTTTGCATTTCTCTGCCAAATAACATGCTTAGTTTCAGCACCGCCCCGGCATTGAGCTGAAACAATCTGTCCGTCTCTGCCAAGTCCTGTTCAGTCTGCCGCGCCGCGCCCAGTCCGAAGCCAGAATTGTTGACCAGCACGGAGACTGTCTTGTCCTGACACGCGGCGAAAAGTTTTTCCGGTGCGCCGGGACTGCTCAAATCAATGGTCAGACAGACGACCGTAATTCCGTATTTGGCCAGCCATTCTTTTTGATATTCCTGCATTTTGACCGTGTTGCGGCTGGCGAGGATGAGGTGGTGGCGGCGTTTGGCGAATTCAATGGCGAGGGCGCGGCCAATGCCGGAAGTTGCGCCAGTGATTAGGGTATATTCCATAACCGAATTTTAACTTAAAAAAAGAGTTTATGGTATAATATAAAACAGTATGAAAAAAATTAAACTTATTTTATTAGCGGCGGCGTTGTTGTTTTTAACTGGCTGTAACGGCCGCTTGGTTGTTAAAAATGCCGAGGTCGACGAGATTATCCCGCAGTTTAAGGAATTTGTCGCGCTATACGGCTACAACCTGACCTATGCCAATGACAAGACCGGCGCGTACCGCGTGGAAATGGGGCAGGTTTATCTCCCCGCGCAGGCCGAGACAGTTTACCAGAGGGCGACTATCGCCACGGAAAATCTCTATACCACGCCGCCCCTCAATTCTTATGCGGAGAGTACTTGGAAAACTGTTTCGGCGCGCGACCGTTATGTGCTGGTCGCGGTCATGGCGCGGGTTACGCAGAGAGACGCTGACGTGGTGATTCAGCTGGATTCCACCGAGAGCATCGGTCCCAGCTCCAGCCAAGTCAATTTACTGCGGAAGTTTTTTCGAGATTTAGGCTACCAAGCGGAATTTGAATAATGAAGTTCGCGGACAAAGTGGCTAAAGGGGCGGTCAAAATCTTTGTAGTACATTCGTCCCGCGAGGAGCAGGAGTTGTCCGAGCAAGCCAAGTCCGGCAAGGTGTTGTTGGTGGATTTTAAAAACACTGATTTACACACTAGGCAGCTGATGCTGTCTTTTTTAGAAGGCACGATGTTTGGTTTGAATGGTCGGCTGATTCCTCTGCGCGAGGATTTGGTTTTGTTAGTTCCGCCGGGTGCGTTAGCCGACGATGTGTCGGAGGTGTACAAAGTTGCGTAAGTTATTTTTTATTTTTTTGTTATCCAGTCTTTTTGCCGCGGAATACAGTTTGTATTTGCCGCAGCGCGTGGAGATTCCGTGTCCGCGCGGGCTGACTATGGTGGGGACTTATTATGCGGTCAATTCAACACAGAATTACGCGGTCATTTTGATTCACGGCTTGGGACGCAACCGCGGCGACTGGAACGACTTGGCACGTTATTTGCAAAAAGAAGGCATTGCCGCTCTGTCCATCGACCTGCGTGGCCACGGCGAGTCTCTGGCCTCCGACAAACGTAGCTGGCGGTCGTTTGGCGACGCGGACTACGCCGCTTTTGTCAATGACTTGAGCGCCGTCCTGCAATACGCCGGGCGCAATTTGAAATTTACGCCGCGCAAAACCGGGCTGCTAGGGCAGGGCTTGGGCGCGAATCTCGCCTGCCAATTGGCGGAGCGCAATCCCAATATGCCGGGAGTGATTCTCCTGTCGCCGGGGCTGGATTACAAGGGCGTGAAATTGACGGTCAAGAATTACCGTAAGCCGATTTATGCGCTGTGCAGTCGTTTTGAGGAAAATTCTTTGGAAGCGTTGGAGTATTTGCGGACGAATTATACGGGCAAATATAAGTCCGATATTTACGACCATAAAGGCACGCTCATCTCGCTTTTTCGGCAAAAATTTACTTTGCCTGAAAATGCCGCCAAGTGGTTCAAACAGATTTTTGCCGACACATAAATATAAAGTATAAATCCGCTTAAATATCTTGTATAATTATTAATTCTATGCGTTTTTTTAGGTTATTAAGCGGAATTTTGCTGTGGGGTCTGCTTTCCGCCTACTCCAGCGGCGAAAATCAAGCGTTTATCTTGCTTTCTCCAGCAGAGGTTGTGGTTACGGGCAATGCCGCCGCGGCCACCACGCTGGTCGTCAAGGGGGCTGTACCCAGCGTCTCGGAAAATCCGGGGACGGAGTTGGTTACGTTCAATCTCACGACCGGGGCGGAGTTACTTTGTCTGGATGGGGTAATTTTCCTCAGCGAGGCTTCTACGCCCAACGGCGGTAAATATTCTGGCGAGAAAATTCGGCAGGCGGAGTTGCGGATTGGTTTGAATGATGTAACGGTCGGCTGGCCGGGAGCCTCGCCGCTGTATCAGCTTAAGATTTTGCGCCTGCCGCTGTTTAATGACTTGGCTAAAGTGGACGAGCGGGGCAGTATTTTGGCCTTGGCTGCCTTGGGCGCTCTTCCCGGCGACTTGCCTCATGCCTATAATCCCCGGCGTTTGGTTCGCCGACAAGAACTGGCGGCGGCCATCCTGCATCTGCAAGGTTTTGCCGCTCCCGCCCTGCGCGGCGTACTGGACGAGATTGACCTGCTGGCCAACCAGGGCGTTATCGTCGGTTATCCAGACGGCTTGCTGCGTGCCAATGCTGATTTGACCAAAGGTGAACTGGCCTTGACGCTGGCGCGTTTGCTGGACTTGCCGTTGCGCGCGGCGCGGACGCAAAGCATCGTCAACCGCGAGCATTGGGCTGACCCGGCGATTGGCGCACTGGTGCGGTCTGGGCTGTATGTCCAGAGCGATTTTGTCCCGCGCGATGGCGGCGTAACCAAGGCTCATTTGGCGGAATTGCTGGCGCGTTTGCCGCAGGTGTCCGAACGAATCCGGGCTTTGGCGGACTATCAAGATGTTTCCTTGCCCTTGCCCAGCGGCGGCGGCCATGTCCAGCCGGATACCGCAAGAGATTTGCGGCTTTTTGGCGAAATTATCTATTCTCAATAATGTACTCGGTCTACATACTGCAATGCGTGGACGGTACTTATTACACGGGTATCGCGCTGAATACCGCCGCGCGTCTGGCGGCGCATAATGCCGGACGGGGCGCGAAATATACCAGAGGCCGTCGGCCAGTCAAACTGGTCTATCAAGAAAACGGCTATGACCGGGGTACTGCGCTGCGCCGGGAACAGGAGATTAAGAATTTGTCGCGCCCGGAAAAAGTAGTTTTGCTGCGCCTTACTTGCGCCGCCGAAACGGATTCCTGAAACCGCGCGGTTTAGCCCGCGTAAAATAATTTCCGGTGTCGCTGGAGTCCTGTGAATACAGCGGCTTGTCCTGCGATGCTCTGTCCGAGCGCCGTCTTTCTGGGAATTTTTCTTTGGCGGGCGGCGGCTCATATTTTTCCAGTTTGCGGAAACCGTGAGTTTTTAAACTGCCACGCCTATTGTGCCGCGGATTGGGCGGTCTGTCCGCGCGGACAGCCGTCCCGTCAAATCGCAAAACTTCCTCGCCGGAATGTTTCACTATGTTGATGGATTTTTTGAGCAGACGCTCGATGTCCCGGACGAGCCTGCCTTGGTCGGGCGTGGCGAGGGAAACGGCTTGCCCGGTCTGCCCGGCGCGTCCAGTCCGCCCGATGCGGTGAATATAACTCTCCGCCTCGTCCGGCAGGTCATAGTTGATGACGAGTTGAATATCCTTGACATCGATGCCGCGTGCGGCAATGTCTGTGGCGATGAGGATGCGGTATTTGCCAGAACGGAAACCGTCAATGGCAGTCTGCCGCTGATACTGACTGCGGTCAGAATGAATCTCGGCGACTGGATAATTTTTGTGCAAGGCTTTGGTCAACTGTGCCGCCAGACGCTTGGTTCGCACGAAAACCAGCACCGAACCACTGCTCTCGTCCAACAGCTTGGCGAGAACGTTTTTTTTCTGGTCGCGGCGCACTAGATAGAGGCTCTGCTCGACAGTCTGCGCAGCCGTTCCCGCCGGGGCGACCTCGACCGTCTCCGGTACCTGCATATATTTGCGCGTGATTTGCCTGATGGCGGGCGGCATGGTCGCGGAGAAAAGCATGGTCTGCCTCTGTGTCGGCACGGCTTCCAAGATTTTCTCAATCTGCGGTTTGAAACCCATATCGAGCATTCTGTCCGCCTCGTCCAAAACTAGGAAACGGACATTGTGCAGGCGGATAGTGCCTTGCTGGAGATGGTCAATCAGCCGTCCCGGCGTGGCAATCACTACGCGCGGCTGTTTGCGCAGGTTTTGTAGCTGTAAGTTCATTGATGCGCCGCCGATGAGCAGGCAGGTGTGCATGTGGAAAGGGCGGCAGATAAGGTGCAGGGTGTCCGCGACCTGCTGTGCCAACTCGCGCGTGGGGACGAGGATGAGCGCGTTGCCGCTGCTGGCGGACAGGGTCTGCACTATGGGCAGACCAAAAGCCAGCGTTTTGCCTGTGCCAGTCTGGGCGATGCCGAGGATGTCCTTACCCTGCAGGGCAAGCGGCACGGCGCGTGCTTGGATAGGCGTAGGGGTAATCCATTTGTTCGCGTCGAGGACGCTTAACAGTGTGGGATTTAAACTCAAATCACTAAACGTCAAAGCGGTCTCTATCATACTTACAGTATTCACTGGAGTGGAGTATAAACCTGCTGGCGGATTTTGTACAGGCTTAGGGGAGTTCGGTTGCGTTACTTAACTTAACGGATGAAAATATTGCTTTCCCGTAGCAAATTTTACCTAGGGCAAAATTTTCTGTGCTATAATCTCCGCCATGTTAGAAATTCTCATCAAAAAACTGCCGGGAACGGACGACCTGCCGTCCATGCAATACATGAGCAGTCAAGCGGCGGGCATGGATATTTATGCGGCATTGACCGAGCCGGTTACGCTACAGCCGGGCGAGACGAAGCTGATTCCGACAGGTTTTCAAATGGCTCTGCCGGCTGGCTATGAGGCGCAGGTGCGTCCGCGCTCCGGGCTGGCGCTCAAAAAAAATATCGGCGTGCTGAACAGCCCGGGAACTATCGACGCGGATTACCGCGGCGAGGTCGGCGTGATTCTGACTAATTTTGGCCATGAGCCTTTCACGGTACAACGCGCGGAACGCATCGCCCAGATGGTCATCGCGCCAGTCATAACCGCCAAGCTGAGTTTTGTGCAGGAGCTGCCCGATTCCGCGCGCGGCTCCGGGGGATTTGGGTCTACTGGCCTGCAACACTAGCCATGCTGGAAATCAGATATTTTGGACATTCCTGTTTTTGGGTGCGGTCTGCTGATGGTCTGCGGGTGTTGACTGACCCCTACAGCGATGTGCTAGGTTATGTTTTGCCGCGGACCGAAGCGGATATCGTGCTGATTTCGCATAATCACGCGATGCACAATTGTCTCGAAGCGGTCGGTGGCTGCCCGGCAGTGATTCAGAGCGACGGTTACCGCGAGCTGAACTGGGTCAAAATCCGCGGGATTCCGTCCTACCACGACAAGGAGCGCGGTACGCGGCACGGCGGCAATACGATTTTTTGCTGGGACATGCAGGCAGTGCGCTTTTGTCATCTGGGGGATTTGGGGTGCCTGCCCGATGTGGATTTGCTGGCGCAGATTGGTCCGGTCGATGTTTTGTTTTTTCCGATAGGCGGTGGTCGGACGCTGACTCCTGCCGAGGCGGTTGAGTTGCTTCGGCTTATCCCTTACAAATATGCCGTGCCGATGCATTACCGCACCAAGTACAATCCGCGTCCACAGTTTGGCTTGGCGGAGTTTATGGAGCGGCAAAAAGATATTATAATTCCTTGTCCGCAAAATGTTTTGAGTTTGCGGCGGCAGGATTGCAAAGGTGCGCCTAAGGTTGTCGCCTTGACTTATCTGCCCGTTGAAGGAGAAAAATAATGGCTAAAAAAAACAAAGAATTGTTGGGCGGTCAGGCGCTGATTGAGGGCGTACTGATGAAAAGTTCCACTGCGCTGGGCTATGCCGTCTATATGCCGAACGGCGAGCTGCGGACTAGGCGCGTGCAGTACGTGCCTTGGAAAAAGAAGTATCCTATCCTGGGCTGGTTTCTGATTCGTGGTTTTGTCAATCTGGTGGAAATGCTCTGCCTCGGCGTGAAAGCCCTCGATTATGCGCTGAGCATTGCTTTGCCCGATGAGCATCAACGCCAGTCCAAGTACGAACTGTCCTTTTCACTGCTAACCTCACTGCTTATTTCTTTTGGCCTGTTTATTTTTTTGCCCGCTTTTGTTTTTACAAAATTGCAGAGCCTCTCGGACGATACGTTGCTCCTAAACCTCTTGGAAGGTATGACACGTATTTTGATTTTTATTGTTTTTTTACTGCTGGCTGGTTTAGCCAAGGATATGGCGCGGGTTTTCGGATTCCATGGTGCGGAGCACATGGTTGTTCATGCTTACGAGGCTGGGGTGCCGTTGACCGTGGACGAGGTGCGCCGCTACTCGCGTCTGCATCCGCGTTGCGGCACGTCTTTTTTGCTGATTGTTTTTATTGTCTCGATTGTGGTCTTGGCTTTGTTCGGACAGACGACGCTGCTCTCGCGGCTGGTTATCAAGCCGCTGATGCTGCCTGTCGTGGCCGGAGTGAGTTATGAATTGGTGCGTCTGATGATTGCCTTGCCGCCTTGCTTAACGCGCCTGTTTTTAGGACCAGGCTTGTTGTTGCAGCTTTTGACTACGCGCAGGCCTGACGACCAGATGCTCCGCGCGGCAATTGCGGCATTGACTACGGCCAAGGGAGTAGATTGATGCTGGACAAGCTGGAGGCGTTAGTCAAAAAGTATAAGGACAATGAGCTGGCCTTGTATGACCCCCAGATAACCGCAGACTTGAAGCGTTACCGCGAGCTGATGCGGGCGCAGTCCGAGATGAAAGAGCTTGTGGAGAAGTATCAAGAGTTTAAAAAAATGCGGCAGGCCGTCGAGGACGCGCAAGCAATCATGGAAGCGGCCGCTACGGAACAAGAGATGCGTGAACTGGCCGTGGCGGAATGGAAAACCAGCGGCGAACAGCTAGCTGTGCTGGAAGAGGAGTTGAAATTTTTACTGGTACCCCAAGACCCTGATGACAATAAAAACGCTATTTTGGAAATACGCCAAGGTACTGGCGGCGAAGAGGCGGCCTTGTTTGCCTCGGACCTTTTTTCGATGTATCGGCGTTATGCCGAGCGCAACGGCTGGCGTTTTCAAGTAATGTCCTTGACCGAGGCGGAGCAGGGCGGATTTAAAGAAGTGATTGTCGAGATTAGCGGCGAGGGCATATATGGCCGGATGA
Source organism: Candidatus Termititenax persephonae (assembly GCA_003864475.1). GTDB lineage: Bacteria > Margulisbacteria > Termititenacia > Termititenacales > Termititenacaceae > Termititenax > Termititenax persephonae. The sequence goes on from BGZO01000006.1 coordinate 20,596, forward strand.
AATACGAGTCCGGTGTGCATCGTGTCCAGCGTGTGCCGACCACCGAGGCGCAGGGACGGGTGCATACTTCGGCGGCGACCGTGGCGATTATGCCGGAAGTCGAGGATGTGGATATTGCCATCAATCCCGCCGACCTCAAGATTGACACTTACCGTTCCTCTGGCGCGGGCGGCCAGCATATCAATAAAACCGATTCGGCTGTGCGCATCACGCATTTGCCGACTGGCACGGTCGTAACCTGCCAGGACGGACGTTCCCAGCACGCCAACCGCGACAGTGCCATGCGTGTTTTGCGCAGTCGCCTATATGAAATGCAGGAAAACGAGCGGCTCAAAAAAGAAAAAGATTTACGCAAAACACAGGTCGGTTCCGGCGACCGTTCAGAAAAAATCCGCACTTATAATTATCCGCAAAACCGCGTTACCGACCACCGTATCGGACTGACTCTCTATAATCTGGATGATATAGTTAAAAGCGGTGATTTGTCCGCGCTTACCAACGCCTTGATTCAAGCCGACCGCCTCGCCAAGCTACAGGCGGCGTAAAGAAAATGTCCGAGCAGGTCTGGACAATACTCGCTGTCCTCAAATGGTCGGAGAAATTTTTACGGACAAAAGGCGTAGCCGCGCCTAGGCATGATGCGGAATGTTTGCTGGCTTTGGTCTTGGGTTGCCAACGCCTGGATTTATATCTGCGTTTTGAACAGCCGCTGACTGTCGCCGAGCGTACGGCTTACAAAAAACTGCTGGGGCGCCGCGCTCAGCGCGAACCTTTGCAGTATATTATCGGCGCGGCATATTTTATGGGTATGAAGTTCAAAGTTACACTTCACACTTTAATACCGCGTTATGACACGGAGATACTGGCGGAGACGGTCTTGGCTCGGCTTGAGCAGGCCGAGGCGGTGCTGGACGTGGGGACTGGCGCGGGGATTCTGGCAATTGTCTGCGCGGCGCGGGGCAAAAAGGTTTATGCGCTGGACATCTCGCCGGAAGCCTTGGCGGTGGCGCGGGAAAATGCCGCCGCGCAGCAAGTGGCGGATAAAATAGAATTTATCTGCACGGATTTGCTGACTGGCGTTAATATCCAGCCGCCGCGCGGCATTTTTTTGGTCTCCAATCCGCCCTATGTTACGCCGGACGAATACGCCGCCCTAGAGCCGGAAGTGCGGGATTATGAGCCGCGGCTGGCCTTATTGGCTGGGGATAACGGTTTGGAGTTTTATCAGAAAATTTTAGAGCAGGCCGTGGCTTGGCAAGACAGCTTGCGGGGCGTGTTTTTTGAGGTTGGCTGGCGGCAGGCCGAGGCGGTCGCAGGATTATTGCAAAAATATTTCTCTGTGCCGCCCCAGACCGTCAAAGACCTTGGTGGAAGAGAGCGCGTGGTGTATACTTTGCTTAGAGGGGCCTAAAAGAGGGGAAATTTGCAGGATGAGCAGGAAATTAATTTTCTGGGGAATATTTCTGGCGTTTGGCTTAGCGGCCTACGACCCTCTGGCCGATTTGCTGGAGCGGAAAGATTATGCCACACTTTTTCAAATGTCTAGGGACGCGGTGATTATCAAGGAGACCGCGCGTAATTATTATTACTTAGCCGCGGCCTATACGGGTATTCGGCGGCATCGGCTGGCCGCCAAGGCTTATTTGTTGGCCTTGGACAAACCGGATCTCAATCACGAAATGGGTACCAATATTGCCAATTATTTTGAGAACAGAGAAGATGCGGATACGGCCCTGCTCGTTTATCAAAAATTGTTTCAAAAATTCCCTAAAGAAAAGGTCGCCACTGCTCAGAAAATTGTTGATAATTTTTCTAAAAATGGCAAGTATCAGGAAGTCGTGGAATATTTTATTGGCCTCTTGGATGATGAAGATCCGGCCACTTACAATCCTTACGCTTATTTTGTGGGTTTGGGTTATTACCAGCTGGGAAACTTAGCTGAGGCGGAGAATTATTTTCAAAAGGCGCTGAAGGCCGATTGCCGGGAAATAGACTTGTTGCTCAAACAGGGCGAGTTAAAGGTCAGGAAAAAAGAATGGCAGACCGGGCTGACGTTGATTAGCGGCGGCTTGCAACTCGGCGGTATTTTGTTCAAGCCCGAGGCGGACACCTACAAATATCTTGGGCAAGCTTATGCCGGAGTGGAAGACCGCCGCAATGCGGCGGACAATTTACGCAAGGCGATTGCCGCCGGTAACCGCGAAGAGGAAGTATATTTACAGTATGCTTTGAATGCCTTGCAGATTAGAGATTTTCAGGGGGCCATTGTGGTGCTGGAGCCGCGCGCGGAAACTTTCGCTAAAAGCCCCGATTTTCAATATTACTTGGGCAACGCTTATGATAATCTTGGCCAGCCGGCCATGGCCATCCAGTATTATCAAAAGGCCTTGGAGGTTGGTTACCGAAATTCAGCCTATATCCGCCAGCGAATTAATGTCCTCAGCGGCAATGAAGAGTGAGAAACTGCTTCTGCACGTGTGCTGTGCGCCTTGCGCTTCCGCCGTGGTTGAAAAATTGAATGCTGATTATCAATTAACTTTGCTGTATTGTAATCCCAATATTCAGCCGGAGGCGGAATATTTTCGGCGCCGGGAGTCCGTGCAAAAATTGGCGGAGCGCTATGCCTTGGACTTGCTCACTCCCCGGTATGCGCCCGAGCCGTGGCAGGCAGCTGTCCAGCAATATGCCGCCGAGCCGGAGGGCGGACGGCGTTGCGAGCTTTGTTTTGCTTACCGTCTGGCGTGGACGGCGGAGCAAGCCCGGGACGGTTATGCTGGTTTTGCGACGACGCTCTCCATCTCGCCGCACAAGAACTTGGCGCAAATCAACAGGGCTGGCCAGTCCGCCGCCCAAAAATACGGCGGAAAGTATTGGGCTTTTGATTTTCGGAGTTTGTATCAGCGTAGCGTGAGTTTGGCCAAGGAACTCGGCCTCTATCGGCAGAAATACTGCGGCTGTGTCTATGGGCAAATCTAAAATATTTTTGCTAGAATACCCTCATGTCTGAATATGAAGAGTTGAGGGCGGCCTGTCTCCAATGCACCGCCTGCGCTTTGGCCGAAAAGCGTCGGCAAGTGGTTTTTGGCGTGGGGCCTGTGCCGTGCGACTTGATGCTCATCGGCGAAGCTCCGGGCGCGGATGAGGACGAGCAGGGCATTCCTTTTGTGGGGCGCGCTGGGCAGCTGCTGACCAAGATGCTGTCCTCGGTCAATATCAACAGGGAGGCGGATATTTATATCGCCAATATTTGTAAATGCCGCCCGCCGGAGAACCGCAATCCTGAGCCGGAGGAAGCTAATGCCTGCAAGCATTGGCTGCAAGACCAAATCAGGCTGGTACAACCCAGAATCATGGTGCTGGCTGGCTCGGTGGCGATGCGGAATATGCTGGGCGAGGAAATGCCCGGCATCACCAAGGCGCGTGGTCAGTGGACGGTTTGTGAGGGCATTGACACGCTGATTATTTTTCATCCGTCCTATCTCCTGCGCAATGCCTCCTCAGCGGTGGGCAGTCCCAAGTGGCTGACTTGGCAGGATTTGCGGGCGGTTAAGTCGGCTCTGGAATACAAAAAATTAGAAGGGCAAGAAAGTTAAAATGAATTTTCAGCAAATGATTCTGGCTCTGCAAAATTATTGGGCGGATAAAGGCTGTATTCTATTACAGCCCTATGACATCGAGAAAGGCGCTGGCACGATGAATCCGGCGACCTTTCTGCGCGTACTGGGTCCGGAGCCGTGGCAGGCCGCTTACGTGGAACCGTCGCGCCGCCCGACCGACGGGCGTTACGGTGAGAATCCCAACCGCCTGCAACATTATTTTCAATATCAGGTCATTCTCAAACCGTCGCCGCTGGAAGCGCAGGAGCTGTATTTGGCAAGTCTGCGCGCGATTGGCATTGTTCCTGAGGAGCATGATATTCGCTTTGTCGAGGACAATTGGGAGTCGCCGACCTTGGGCGCTTGGGGCGTGGGCTGGGAAGTCTGGCTGGACGGCATGGAAATCACGCAGTTTACTTATTTTCAGCAATGCGGCGGCTTGGATTTGCGGCCGATTGCCGTGGAGCTTACTTATGGCTTGGAGCGTTTGGCGATGTTCATTCAGGGCAAGGATTCGGTGTATCAGGTGGAGTGGGTGGACGGTGTGCTTTACGGTGATGTGTATCGGCAAAATGAGCGCGAGCAGTCCAAATATAATTTTGAAGTGTCGGACACCGCGATGCTGCTGAATATTTTTAATCTGGCGGAGCATGAGGCCAAACGTTGTCTGGAAAATAAAATCGTGCTGCCCGCTTATGACCAGGTATTGAAATGTTCACATACTTTTAATTTGCTGGACGCGCACGGTGCGATTTCAGTAACAGAGCGCACGGGCTATATTGGCCGTATCCGTAGTCTGGCCAAAACTTGCGCACAAATGTATGTTGAGGAGCGGGAACGTTTGGGTTTCCCGTTGCTGAAAAAATAGTGTTTAGGCGGAGCGAATATATTTACTCCGTATAATAAATAATAAGATAGGAAAAAATATGGCAGATTTTTTACTAGAAATAGGCGTTGAGGAAATTCCCGCTAGATTTATGCCGGGAATGTTGGACAGTTTTGACAAAGCGTTTCGCAAGTTTTTGTCGGACAATGTTTTGCCTTTTGACAAGTTGTCCGTTTATGGCACCGACCGCCGCCTTGCGGTTTTAGTCAATGGTTTAGCCGAACGTCAGGCCGACCGCCGCTTGGAGTTAAAAGGCCCACCGCTCAAGTCCGCCTATGCCGACGGCAAATTGACGCAGGCGGGCGCGGGCTGGCTGAAAAAAAACAAGCTGACTGAGCAGGACGCGGAGAAAAAAGATTTTGGCGGAACGAAATATCTCTTTGCCATGCAAGAAAAAAAAGGCCGCGCCGTTGCCGATATTTTGCGTGAGTTCTTGTCTGGTGCTTTGTACGCCGCGGTTTACCTGCCGTTGGCGATGCGCTGGGGCGATTTAACTTTAGAATTTATCCGTCCGCTTCATTGGTTTGTCGCCTTGCTGGACGATGCGGTGGTGGATTTTGAATATGCGGGGATAAGGTCTGGTCGTTATTCGCGCGGGCATCGTTTTTTTGCCAGCCAGCCGCTTGAAATTAAAACACCACAGGAATATGTCGCGGTTTTGGCGGCAAATAAAGTTTATGTACAGCAGCAGGCGCGGCAGGAAAAAATCACGACGGCCGTTCGCAGTTTGTCAGAAGAGAAAGGATTGACTGCGGTCTGGGACGAAAGAATTTTGCAGGAAGTAACTTTTATCAATGAGTGTCCCGAGGCGGTGCTGGCGGAAATAGCGGAAAAATATCTCTCCGTGCCGCAGGAATGTCTCATCACGACGATGCAGAAAAATCAAAAGTATTTTCCCTTGCTGGATAAACAGGGCAAGCTGACCAAATATTTCATTTTGATTTCTAATAATGTAAATGAAAAATCTCTAGCCAATATTATTAGCGGCAATGTCAAGGTCGTAACTGCGCGGCTGGAGGACGCTAAGTTTTTTTATGAAGAGGATTTGCAAACGCCGCTGGAGACAATGCTGGCTGGGCTAAAAAAAGTAACCTATCAAGAGAAAATTGGAACTATTTACCAGAAAGTTGAGCGTCTGGTCAAAATCGCCGAGTGGCTGGCGGATAAATTGCAGTTTTCGGCTGAACAGCAGCGCTTGGTCTCCCGCGCGGCTTGGCTGGCCAAGGCGGACTTGAATTCCAAAATGGTCTATGAATTCCCGGAACTGCAGGGCGTGATGGGCAAGTATTACGCCCAAGCCGCTGGCGAAGCCCCGGAAGTGGCGCAGGCTTTGTTGGAGCATTGGCGGCCGCGTTATGCTGGCGAGGATATCACACAGGTTGCCCCGATTTCCGCGCTGGTGGCGATTGCGGACAAAACGGACTCACTGGCCTCCTGTTTTGCCGCCGGATTGATTCCCACCAGTTCCGCCGACCCATATGCCTTGCGCCGCGCTGCCCAAGGCATAGTGGCGTTGATTCAGGCTTTGCGGCTGGATATTGACTTGCCGTCCTTGCTAAAGTTTGCGTTGGATTTGCTTAAAGGTTCTGAGGAATTGCAGGCGGAAATTTTGCAATTTTTTAAGTCGCGGATAAAGTCTGTCTTGCAGGAAATGCATTACTCTTATGACGTGATTGACGCGGTGCTGGCCGTGCCGCAGGAAGATATTTTGCGGTACAGTGCGCTGGCAGAGGCCGTCCAGCAAAGCAAGGCGGATAAGAAATTTATCGAGACGGCGGTGCGGGTCAACAATATTGCCGGCCAATATAACGGCGATTTTACAGAAAAATATTTGTCGGCTCCGGAAGAAAAAGAATTATGGCGGTCTTGCCAAGCCGCCGAGCGGGCAGAAGATATTTTTGCCGCCTTGCGCTCTTTGGTCGCGCCGACCGAGATTTTCTTTGCCAAAATTTTGGTCATGGACGAGGACGAGAATATTAAAAACGCGCGGCTGGGTTTGTTGAAAAAGATTGATGCCTTATTTAAGAAAACGGCGGATTATACTAAAATCGTGCTGTAACTAGAACAAAAGGAGATTTTATGAGCATAGTGGAGAACTTAAACGCGGAAATCAAAACCGCCATGAAAGAAAAAAATGCTAAACGCCTGGGCGTGGTTCGGATGCTCAAGTCTAAAATTCTCAACGTCAACGCGCGTGGCGAAGTAAGCGAGGCGGAGGCTGTCAAAATCATTAAGACTTATGCCAAGTCTTTGCAGGAAGCGGTCGCCTTGGCCAAGACGGCTGGCCGGACGGACACGGCGGCGGAAGTCGAGGCGGAGCTGGCGATAGTCAAAGAATACCTGCCGCCCGAACTGAGCGCGGAACAACTGGAGGACGTGTTGCAAGGCGTGGTCAGTGAGCTGGGCAAGGACAAAGCCAAATTTGGACTGCTGATGAAGACGGCCTTGGGCAGGCTGGGGGGACAAGCCGACGGCGCACTGGTCAAAGATATGCTCAATAAATTGCTGGGCTAGATGACTGGCATTGCCTCAAGTCCCGGCGATTTGCGCGCGGAATTAAAGAGCGGCAGGCCTTTAATTTTTGATGGCGCAATGGGAACTGTCCTGATGCAACAGGGCTGGGGTGGCGTTCTGGCGGACAAACTCAATGTGGATAATCCGGCGGTCATCGCACAAATTCATCGGGAGTATGCGCTGGCCGGGGCAGATTTGGTCGAGACGAATACGTTTAATTCCAGCCTCTTAAAATTACAGGAATTGGGTTGGGCTGACCGCTTGGCGGAGTTTAATCAAGCCGCCGTGCGCAATGCTCGCTCTGCCGGAGCGCGTTATGTGGTCGGTTCGCTGGGTCCCACCGGCAAGCTGTTGGAGCCGCTCGGTGCGCTGAGTTTTGCCGCCGCCTATGACTCGTATCGCGCGCAGGCGGAGGCTCTGGAAAAAGCCGGAGTGGACGCTTATCTGGTCGAGACTATCAGCGACATTCAGGAGATGCGCGCGGCCCTACTGGCGATTAAGGACACCAGTACCAAGCCGTTGATTTGTTCGCTGACCTACGATGAGCAGGGCAGGACTTTGACTGGCACGGATATTTTTACCGCCGGGGTTACTTTGCGCGAATTGGGCGCGGACGTTCTCTCTATCAATTGCTCGATTGGTCCGGAGGGCGTGGTTAGTCTATACAAAAAGTATTATAAAGATTTGGGCGGACTGGGGGTGCCGCTCATGGTCATGCCCAATGCGGGAATGCCGGAACTGCTTAATGAGCAGCTGGTTTACACCATGACCCCGGAGCAGTTTGCGGAAATCATGGCGGAGTTGACCCAATACGGCGTGCAGATTTTCGGCGGCTGTTGCGGCACTACTCCGGCGCATATTGCCGCCCTGTCCAAGGTGCTTAAAAATCTATCAATAAAATATCATAATTCTGATAGCACTAAGAAAGAAGTTTATTTTACCAGCCGCACTAAGGTGGTGCGTTTGTCGGAGGCTCAGCCGTTCTTAAAAATCGGCGAAAGTTTGAACCCCACCGCGCGCCAGAAATTTGCCGAAGAATTAAAAACTGGACAGGAAAATTTTCTGCGTGAACAGGTCAAGGAACAGGCGGCGGCGGATTTGCTGGATATCAATGTCGGCGTTCCCGAACTTGACCAAAAACAGTTGATGCGAAAATGTGTGCAAACCCTGACGCTGGTTACCGACAAGCCCTTGTGCTTGGATTCTGATGATGCGGCAGTGCTGGAAACCGCTTTGCAAAACTATCCAGGCATTGCCTTGATTAATTCCGTCAACGGCAAACAGAAATCTCTGGAGCAAATCGCCCCCTTGGCAAAACGCTACGGCGCGGCCTTGGTTGCGCTGACGCTGGATGAAAAAGGTATCCCCCCGCAGGCCGAGTCTAGAGTCATTTTGGCTCAGAAAATAATGCAATATTTGCAGGGAGCCGGGCTGGCCGCGCATAAAATCTTTTTTGACGGGCTGGTCATGACTCTGGCTTCGGAGCCGCAGGCCGTCTTGGAGACCCTGCGCACGACAGAAAAAATAACCAGACTGGGCTGGCAGACCTCGCTGGGTGTGAGCAATGCGTCTTTTGGCCTGCCGCAGCGTAAAAACATTAACAATGTATTCCTGAAACTACTGGAACAGGCAGGCTTAAAGGCGGCTATCCTCAGCGCGGCGACCTATCGGCGCGTTGACCAATATACGCCAGAAGAGCGGTGGGCGGAAGATGTTATCTTAAATAAAGACCCCGGAGCGAAAAAATATCTCGCACAAGTCGCCGCGCGTTCCCCGGCTGTTTTGCCGAGGGCTAAGCTTCAGCCGACGCTTTCGCTTTTTGACGCGATTGTCGAAGGCAATGAGGCGATAATCTTAGATTTGGTCAAGCAAGCCTTGACTGCGGACACGCCTCAGAATATTTTGAGTGGACAATTGCTTCCCGCCTTGGAAAAAGTCGGGGAGTATTATTCCGCGGGTCAATATTATCTGCCCCAGATGATTGCCTCGGCCAACACGATGAAAAAAGCCTTTACTTATCTGAAACCCTTGATGCCCAAGGACGCGACTGCCGCCAAGAAAACCGCGATTGTCTGCACGGTCGAGGGAGATATTCACGACATCGGTAAAAACATTGTGGCGATGATGCTGGAGAATAATGGCTTTCAGGTAATTGATTTGGGCAAGGATGTTGCGGCGGACAAAATAGTCGCGGCAGTCAAGGAACAGCGGGCAGATATCGTCCTCTTGAGTGCGCTCCTGACCACGACGATGCTGAAGATGAAAGAAGTCAAAACCAAGTTGCTGGAACAAAATATTGATATTCCGATAATGGTCGGCGGCGCAGTAGTTACGGCAGAATTTGCCGCTAATTTTGGGGTACACCATACGACGGACGCGGCTGCGGCGGTCAAGAAAGCCAAGGCCTTACTGGGACCGTAATTGTTTTCTGATTTGCAGGGCTTGAAGCAGGGGGCTGTTTTTTTTCTGGAGTTCGCGTGAGCCGCGGGTGATTTTGCACAGTGAGGTTTTGAGCGTTTGGGCTATCTCACGCTGGGCCTTGCCCGCCGCCAACATTTTAATGATTCGCCAGCGTTGGCATAGCTCGCGGAGTTCATTGGGGGTCAGGATGGCGCGTAAGAACTCCCCCGAGAGTTTCGGACAGCATTTAGCTAGAATGGCGCAGAGTTCCTGAAGTTCTTGGCTGTCCGACATGTTACTATTAAAAGAAACGGCGGGCAAAATGTCAAATGATTATTTCTTGGATATTCTCGATGACCCAATCGGGCGGATTACTGCGGAACGGCTCTGCGCCTTGGAAACCCCACGCGCAGCCGATGGTCAGGATACCCGCGTTTTGCCCGGCCAGCACATCGTAAATCGAGTCGCCAAACATGACTGCTTGGTCGGGGGGAGTCTTCAGTGTCGCGCAAGCATGGAGCAGGGGGAGCGCGCTCGGCTTGCGTTCGGGCAGGGTGTCCGCGCCGATGATGAGGTCGAAAGCCACAGGCGATTTTAGATGTTCCAGGATTTGGACGAGCAGGTGCCGTTGTTTATTGGAGACTATGCCGAGTAATTTTTGCGCGGCGCGGAGCCTTTGCAGAAAAACGGCGAGACCGGGATAAAAGCGGATTTGTTCGTACATATGAGTGTCGTGATGCTCTTGGAAGAGCAGGGTGGCTGCCGCACGGTCGATTCCCGGCTTCTCGATAAGTATGCCGTCCAGCAAATTGCCGCGCCCCGTGCCGATATGCTGTCTGGCTTGTTTAAAATCCAGCGCGGGCAGGCCGTAATGTTCCCGCGTATAGTTTATTGAGGACAGGATGCCCGCGGCAGTATTGACCAGTGTGCCGTCGAAGTCAAAGAGGAAAAGTTTTTTGGCGGTTAAATTTAAGGGCATTGAATATTTGTAACTTACAGGACTTGATCTGTCAATCGAGAACTGGTCGGCGCGTTCAAGTTTTGGTTTTTCGCGCAAAATAGCGTTCTTTGGCCAGCTGCTCCAGCGATTTCTCGTGAATTTTACTCGTGCCGGCCGCCAGCGCAGTCCGGTAATACCAGCATTTATACAAAATTTTTTGACGGGCTTGGCGCAACGTTTGGATTTGTTTTTCTACTTCGGCTTTGCGCTCCAAAAATAATTTATATCTTTGTTTTAGCGTGGTGTCGCCTTGCATAGCCCAGTCAATAAATTGTTTGATTTTCTGGAGCGGCAGGCCGGTCTGCTTTAAACATTCGATAATCGCCAGCCATTCAAAATCCGTTTCTTTAAACAAGCGCGCACCGCTGGCGGATTTGTTGACAAAAGGCAGCAAACCTTCTTTGTCGTAGTAGCGCAAAGTATGAGCAGTCAAACCAATTTTGGCCGCCGCCGCGCTGATAGTGTACACAGCCCAAGCTCCTTTCCGCTATTGACTTAGAGTTGACTCTAATCTGTATATTATATTTAGTCAATCTTAAAAATCAGAAAGGAGCATTTATCAATGAAAAGAAAATTTTTGTCTGCAGGAATAATTGTTTTATTGGTTTGTGTTTTGAGCGGAATAATTTTTGCGCAAACTGTGTCCCCGAACGAAAGGAGAGAAAAAATGCCCAGAATATTGGTGGTTTATTATTCACATTCCGGCAACACGCGCGAGATTGCCAGGATGCTCCAAGATTTGGCTGGCGGCGATGTCTTTGAAATTCAGACCGTAACGCCGTACCCTGTGGAATACAGCGCGATTGTGGAACAGGTGAGAAAGGAAAAAAGCGCAGGTTTTAAACCAAAAATCAAGGGCGGTTTTGCCGGAGGCCAGGATTATGATATCGTGCTGCTCGGCTCGCCCTGCTGGTACGGCACAATAGCGACACCTGTCGAGACATTTTTATCCGAGCAGAATTTTTCCGGCAAAACGATTGTTCCTTTTATTACGCACGGCGGCAGCGGTCTGGGCAGCGCGGCGCAGGATATTAGTGCGCTGCAGCCGTCGGCCAATGTCGCGCACGGCAAAGCTTTCAGCCGGAGCAGCATGCGCTCCGCCCAAAACCAAAAGGAAATTGCGGACTGGCTGGCCTCTTTTCTTTGACAAATACGGTGCTGGCCGAAACCGTAGAGACTCTGGCTGGACAAGGCAAATCTACCTGAATCGGCAACCAATCAGACAAAACTAATTTTCCCAAAGTTCTACCAATTTGCGGGACAATTCTTTCATCATTTTTTCCGGCAACTGCATCTTACGGGAAAACACGGTGCCAGCTGGATAACGCAAGATTACCGTATGTTCCCGCTCCGCCAGCGGCACCGGGATGGGATTTAAATCCTGTCCGCCAAAACTCTTGATGACCAGCACCCTGAACAACTCAATTTTTGCCAGACACCGTTTTTAACAGTGGGCAATTTTGCATTATTACCGCACACAAAAACAACAACTTTAATGCCTTGCTTTATGGCTTCTAAAACTGTTCCGCAAGTCCCTCTGCTCTTGCCGTACAGAAAAGCCACCAGACCAATTGCAGACCTGACCAGTCTTTTATTGCGGGATAACAAACCATGAACCACTCTCCGCCTATCGTCATACGGCTGGACTAAACGGGGAAACCCGGCAACGAAAGACCATGCGGAAAGTATCAGGACTCTGGAATACGCGCCCCGTGCCAAGACAGCCTCAAGCGCGTACATATCCGCGCCCAATGCTCCGCCGCTGTGTATATGCCGCAGCCTTTATCTATAAGATACCGTACAACATCTGAAACCTGCGCCCGAAAATCTGACGGCAAAGCCCTCGCCCCGACAATTCCAACACCAAAACCGTCCGTACCTATCCGGCCACCTCTTTTTGTGTAGATGGCTCACTAAAAACATTTTGCGCATCGAACTTAACAAGCCCTTAAGTGAGACCAACAAGCGCAGAGCGTGCCGTTAGTGCGCGAGGTCAAGGCCGCCGTTAGGCGCTTTGTTTTAGCCTTGACGGAGTGCGAACGAAATGTTTTTCCACGCATTATTTAATGATATACTTGATTAAATGACACATTACACATACAACATTCATGGAGATAATATCGTAGAATGTGAACGAACATTGTCTTTAATCGTTAGTGCATTTGGTCAAGAAACATCTGTTGAATTTCCTCAAGGGACTGCTTTTTGCCCAGTCTTTATTGTTCATTCAAAAAAGCATGGAGATTTCAAATTTTCATTTTACCCTGGATTTGGTAGGTGGGATGATGATGTTTTGGCGTATATAAAAAGTAATGGTGGAGTTTTAAGAGAAGCCCCGGATGTAATTATTACAAGAGTCGTTAATGGTAATCAAGAAATTCCAGTTTTTGCAATGGAGTATAGTGGGGCATTACCGGCAGGAAATCAAGCTTGGCAAAGGAGTGGCAGAGCTTTTTCTTCTGGACAAGCCCATGTTAGATACCTTTATATCGCTGAAATTGGTGGTTATGAGTTGGATAAAAATAGAAAAAATAAATCAACTCGCTATCCAAATCCGATAGTTCCTTTTAGTTATTATTCATACTCAAGGTTAATGAATACGTTGGTGTTACCGATTTTTCTAAAAAATCCTGCTATTAGCAATGAAATAAAAGAGAAACTTGATACCATTTTTGGTAATGAAGTTTTATTAAGTGTCATCAAAAATGTTTTACTTAATAAAGATATAAAAATTGAATATGAAATTTTAAAAAGTAAAACGTTGAGTTTTGTAAAAGCTTTAGCTGCAAACAAAAGCAATAGGTTTAACTGGCAACAGTTTATTGATAAAGTGGAAAACAATGAGTCAATTATAAATTATATTATGACCGCACCTAAAATATTATGGAAGAAAACAGCATATATCACAGGGCTTACTAAAACCGTAAGAAAATTAATGTATATAACATCAAAATATGCTCTTGGTATAACATCTAATAAATTGCCATTTTGTCTTATTCCTGCAGATAATAGAAAAAAGTATTTTTTAGAAGTGTGTGATTTATATCCAAATTTAACATCAGAATTTCAACAATGGTTAAATATAGAGAAGCCTTTGGTTATATGTTGGATAATGGGTTTTAAACCCAAAGGAGACGATGCTCGTCCCGATAGAGGGTTAACCTCTTTGGCTAGAATGTTGGTTGGTAATAATGTTGATATGTTAACTGTCATATATGGTCCGGCAAAAACAAGCGTATGGACAATGTTTAAAAAGTATCCAGAACAATTAATTGCTCAAAACGGTTTATGGGAATCCATATTAATGCTAAGCGATTCCGTCTTGATTGATGCTATAACCGACAAAGGAATTACAGATAAAGGATACACAAATAAGCATTGGAGAAATAATACAAATTTACCTAAAAAAGAAAAGCTTTTTGTTACCCCATGGCCAATAAAGAAAACAGAAAATGATGTTGATACGGCATTACATATTTTATTTCAAAAATTTGGGAATGAATATGTGTTTGAAGGTTTATGTAATCCACCTGGAGGCGATTGGAGCGGTCTTTCTTTACTTGCGAACAATAAGAACACGGAATTGCGTTGGTTATCATTACCTCGAGTTAGTGGTTCGGCGACAAAGCGTCCAGATCATGTATTACAATTATTTGGTATATTAACCAGACCGATAATATTATCTATAGAATCAAAGGAGAATAGTTCTGCTATAGAGAACAATATAGGAGAACGACTTAATAATTATATAAAAACACTTTTAAAATCACGAGCAAATGTAGAATCTGATAATGATAATATTGGAATAAATAGGTTATGGATAAAAGCCAAAGATTCAATAAATGTGGACAATGTCCATTGTGCCTCTGCTGTTGCCTTTTTAAGTAAGGATGATGATTTGAAAGTTGTATCTAAAAAAACTAATTGTGACATAATAATAGGCATATCCATTGATATTCCAACAAATAAATGTAAGTTATTGTTATATAGCAATAGCGATATTGGCAGAAAAATAGAATGTTTTATAAGGCGAATAATAGGCAAGACAAATATGTTTATAATTTAGAAGTTAAGGTATAGTGATTCTCGTACACTCTCGTTGATTTTCCCCATAACTTTTCTAAAGCTGGAATTGCCTGATGATAACAAAATATGACGTTTATATAGTTCTTTTGGAAGTGAAAAAATAAAATTCTTGCTGCCTCTTGTTCCGTCAAAAGAAAGAGCATATTTTATGTGTTTCTTGTTTAGGTTATACAAATACTCAAAGAAAGTATTAAAATCTATTTTTCCATAATACCGCCCCTTTGTATTGAAATATGGTGGATCCAAATATACAAAATCATGACTCGTTATATTTTTTGTCGTATTTATATAAGAATCTGCCATAAAAACAACATTTTGTATGGCAGAAGACCATAAATAAACAAGCTTCTTTAAAGAAGAAGGATTTATCCCTTTTCTAGTATAGTGTAATGAATTGTTAAACTTACCTTCAAAATTAAACCTGATTAAACCGTTCACACAAGTCCTAGAAAGAAAGAATAAGTCCAACGGATTAAAATCAGAATTAAATCTATCCCGAATTTCATAATAAACAGTATATCCCTGTGTAGATAAGCGTTCCCATTCTCTTGTATAATGAACTAGTAGTTTTTTCGGATCATCTTTTATGACTTTCCAAAGTTGAATTAACGGTTTGCAAATGTCTCCGCATGTAGCCTTTTGTGGGGTTAGAGCATAACAAACAGAACCTCCGCCTATAAATGGTTCATAATAGTTATTAAATTTTGGAAAATATTTTATTATTTCATAAGCTTGTAATCGCTTACTCCCGCTCCATTTTATTATTGGGGAAAATAACTTATGTTTATCACTAAGCCGCATGTGCTAATTCAAGTCGATTTTTTTGCATTTCACCCATTGCCGTTATTCGTTTTAAGGACAAATTGTAATAATCTGTATTTGTCTCAAACCCAATATAATTTCTATTTAAACGTTTTGCTGCTACACATTCACTCCCTGAACCACTAAATGGAGTTAAACAAATATCTCCTAGTTTACTTGTTGCAGAGATAATTCTGCGTAAAAGTTTTTGCGGTTTCATGGTTGGATGTTTGCCATATAAAAGTTCTTCTTTATCCTTATTATTTGGAATATCCCAAACTGTACGCATTTGTTTGTCTTGTTTTTTCATTAAATCTTCTGCAAAAAAACCATTTTTTGTATATACATAATCAAAGTAATATTCTCTTTTTTTCTCGCCGACATGCCCCCATAGTAATGTTTCATGACTGGCAGTGAATCTTCTACCAGCCAAGTTTGGGAAAGCATTTCTCTTATACCAGATTATTTCATTTATTATTTCTATTCCAAGTTTCTGAAATAAGATATTGATAATCCCCATATTATGATATGTCCCACAAACCCATATTGAGCCTGTAGGCTTTAGGATTCTTTTTGCCTCAGACAACCATTGCTCTGTAAAATTCCAATAGTCTTCAAACGACATATTGTCCCAGTTTTCCATAACTTTATTCCAATTTCCGCCCATACCCTTTAGAGAGATGCTATTATCCCATTTCCAATGGCCACCTTTCGACAAGTTATAAGGGGGATCAGCAATTATCAAATCAATGGACATGTCAGGAATTTTTTTCATTCCTAATATGCAGTCTGTATTTTGAATAGTGTTTATAATATTATTTATTTGCTTACACATAATAAAACCTCAACAGTATTATACATTATTTAGTCATTTATATAGCTAATTATTAATCCGGTCTTTTTATTACTTTTACTATTATTCCGCATACTTTATAAATATCTGAATCTCCTTGATGAATAAATATTGGCGGATAGTTTTTTGTGGATTCTGATTCAAGAACAATCTGACAATGTTTTTCTCTATCATCAATGTATTTTTTTATATTGGCTAATCCATTTATTACAGACAGAATATACTCTTTATTTTTAGGGGCATACTTTGTACTGTCAACAATAACGTAATCTCCATCTTCTATCGATAAACGTTCTGCTCCGACCCTTGCTCTATTCATTGAGTCGCCCTTTGCTTTTACGATAAACAAACCTTTTTTTGCATTAGGTAACGTACTTGGGGAGACTTGTACATACCCAGTAATATTTTCTTCTGCAAATAATGTAGCAATCCCACAATTCGCCGACCCCAGAACTGGCAGAACAATAAAATCATTATTACGTTGTTTCTTTTTTCGTATAGTAGAACTCAATAGATCTCGTTCTAAAAAGCCATTTTTTATCAATTGTTCTATATGATGTTTTATTAATTGCGGCTTTTCTGGAATAAGACCAATGCGGGTAGAAATTTCTCGTAGAGTTAACTTACCCAAATCAACACCATCGGCCAAATCTAATAATTTTTTTTGTTTGGGATCCATACTTGGATATTACTTTAGTTGTGTAAATTAATCAAGAAATAATTTAATCTATTGACAGTACTTAATTAGAATTGTATCTTATTGTAAGAAAATAAGCAAAGGGGGAGCTGAAAGGCTCCCTTTTTTATTAATTTAATACAGGAGTAATAACAATGGTCGTTCTCTCTTCTATTTGGAATTTTACTGAGAACATAATAACTGCAAGAGACATACTATGTGTGTTAATAGCTATTGGACTTACTTTTTTTTTGTTTATAAAGTTTTTATTTAAGAAAGAATTGATAATGGTTAAGAATATATCTCGACCTATGCTCATGCTTTGCTCTAAAGAGAATACTTTGGAAAAAGAATATAAACTACTACAGAACGTTGGATTATTTAAACCTGATACCCCTGTGAAAGACATTCGCATATTAGATGAGATTAGCGGGTACGGATTATTGATAATTGGATACTCGAAAAATTTTGGCATTAAAAATCTCAGGAAAATTATTGATTCGGCACGTGTTAATAATATTCCAATATTGCTATATGCAAACGGTATAACGTTGGAACACAAAATATATGATGAGGTCGTTAATTCATATACTTATATATCTATATGTAATACCCCTATAAGGTTAATTAGCGATGTCTTTGCTGTCATGTCATCTTTCAAGTCATGCAAATAAATCCAACAGTAGATACGGCTATAAAAGCCTATATAAAGGAACATATTTCTCCAAAAGAAACCGAGAAATGCATGGTTCGTAAACATTATGAAATAATCCAGAAAATTCTTGGAGAGAACACATTTCAGAGTGGCTCATTTGCTAGATTTACAGCCGTTACGCCAATCCATGATTTAGATATTATTTGGGTATTACCAGATGATGTTTTAAGCAAAAGTTTTGCTATAACGGAAGCCATTGACCCTTATAAATTAAAAATTAAAGAAACTATGGATATTTTAAGAACAAAAATACAACAAGGTTATTCTTCCGTGGGAATAAGTGTAACGGTAAAAGTACAATCACATTCAATAGGAATCTCATTTGTTGATGGTTTTTCTATTGATGTTGTTCCTGCTATTAGAAGCGGAAAGAAAAATGAATACGGTGATGATATATTCTCAGTACCGGAAGTTCAAAAAATTGCTGTTAATAAGCGAATAAATAACTACAGTAATGTCACATCAACTAAACCAATTAAGTGGATTAAGTCTGATCCGAAAGGATATATTCGTGAATGTATTGATTTAAATTTAAAAAATCAGAATTTTCGTCGAGTAGTTAAGTTCTTAAAATTCTGGAAAGATAAATGTAAACTTCAAATTCCTACCCTTCCTTTAAAATCTTTTCATGTAGAATGTATTGTATCTGAAATTGTAAAAACCAATCCAAATGCAGATTGTTTAGAATTGATAATATTGTTTTTTCAATATTTATATACATATTTAGAACGACCAAGAATAAATGATAAAGCTGATAGTTCAACATTTGTTGACAGCTATATTCTAGAGATACCAGTTACTACAAAAGAACAACTTTTAAATATTGCTGAAACTCATGTTATTTCTCTTGAAAATGCAACGGAATCAGATAATATCAATGATTTACTCGACAATATTTTATCTGGAAGACCATATTTAAATCGTGAAGTTTCAGAACATTTTTTGTATGATGATGACATTCATATGATGTTACAACCAACGATATCAATACGAATTGATGGTGTTTTAGAAACAAAGAACAATTCTGTTGGCGGTTTTCGTAACGGAACATACTTAAGCATGGTAAATGGTATTATTGGTAAAAACCATCGAATTTATTTTGATATTGTAGATGAAAAATTAGGAAGTATCGACTCTCAAGAAATATCATATAAATGGAAAGTTAAAAACAAAGGCGTTGAAGCTTGTAATGCTAGCTGTTTACGGGGAGAAATTACAGATCACCATACTCGCTATCAACCTGAATCAACAGCATATAAAGGCTCACATTATGTTGAAGTTTATGCAATAAAAAACAATGTATGTATTGCTAAAGATAGAATCCAAGTAGAAATCCGATAAAATTAACTTAATCACGATAAAGTAAATCAATAGCGCAAAAACACGAACTGTCATAGGGTCGCGTTAGCGGCTTGCGAAGTCCTTGACAGCGAGTGATTTTGTGCTACTGGCTGAGTAAGCTATTAATAATCATTTTAGTTTTTTGCAATACTCATTCGGCAATATATAAACATCATTATTTGCTCTAGAAAGAGCAACATATAATTTATTTTTTGTTGTCGGAGTCAGATTATTTACACTATTTTCCGAGAGCATTTCATAAATTTCTTTATTGACCACTATACAAATATCATTATACTTATCTTCACCTTTGCAATCCCCCCAATTTCTTGAATAACAGTTATATTTATAATGTTCCTTGTAAAACAATTTTACTACAATAGGGTTAGCTAATATACTTTTTGCATGTTCAAAATCATTAATTATATTAATATTAGTTGGTTCTGTTTTATGAGAATTTATTTCAATTCCTAATTTATTTGTTATCAGCGAGCAAGTTGTTGGACTACACCTATAACTTTTATTTAAGGTAGTATTATCGATAACAATCCCTGTTTCTTTTAGTTTTTCAATATATTTATCATAACTATTGTATAAATCTTTATTTACATTTCCATCGTTACTCGTGTTGAATGTGTGTTGATAAAAATCACCAACAAGCAGAATGGCTACTTTTGCACCGAGTAAACTAATTAATAAATTAAAATCATTACCTGCAAAATCTTGTACTTCATCGATAAATAAATTGTCAAAGTATTTTGATATTCTTTGATTAATAGCCGGAAATATATTTTTTTCTTTTAATAATTTCGCAATTCTATTGCTATATAATCTGTTAGAATTGTCTCTATAATGATTTAATGTATTCTTTCTTGTGTACTGGTTTGGTTTTTCTTTGAAATTTATTCCCTTAGCGCAAATTTCATATGATAAAAGCGGATTGAAACAAAATGAATATAAAAACGAAAAATATGTAAATAGTGTGATATTCTGTGGAAAAAAGTTAAATTTTTGTATAATTTTATCTCGCAAAACACGATAATTCGTGTCGGTATAGGTGATTATCAAAGAATTATCTGCTAAATTAAGCCTATTGATTATATGGTTAGTTTTGCCGGAGCCAGCTACAGCTAATATTAATTGCTTATCCATTTTATGGCTTCCTGTATGTAATCTGGAATAACAATATCATTAATTTTGTTTTCTAATAATTTAAAAGCTACTTCGGTTTTTCTTCTCAACATATAATCTTGAACAGATAATCTTTTCCTGTCTGCCTTAAACAAATCATCACAAATTTTTGCATTGTTTTTATATATACACACCTCAAAAGTATTGTTGGAATTATCTAAGTCAAAAAAAACTTTTATTTCATTTGTTACATAGTTGGAGTAATTATCAACGCAATTACTCTGACAATCCTTATCATTATCCCTAATCACGGCCGTCTTTATTTTTAAAATTTTCGCAATATTAAGATAATGCTTAAAACTTATTCCACCAACAGAAATAATATGAACATTGTCATCGGCAGGCTTGGATAATTTAATTTTCTCATACATGGCTTCTATCAACATATACTCCGCGTTCCCCTCAACTAAAATTACTTTCTTAGCCAAAACAAACTCTAAAATATTATTATCTGGAGCTTTTATAAAGAATTTGGCTGTTTGTTCTGATGTGTCCTTTAGTGTTGCGGGAGTTGTATCATTATTACTATTTAATAGAATAGCTTTCCTCAAATCTAACCTAGCACTAATTAGGCTGTTATGTGATGTAAGAATAAGCTGTTTATCCTGCATAGAAATAATTTTATTTATTAATTTCTTCATATTAACATGACTTAAATGATTTTCGGGTTCCTCTAGTAAAATAACATTCAAGTCATCACTAGCCTTATTCAAAGCAAATTCTGTTTTTATAAAACATTGTGTCCCTTTGCCTTTATTTTCAATATAAATACTATTCTGTGTAAGTGTTAAATCGGTTTCTATATTTGCTTTTGAAGTGTTTTTTACTGCGAATGAATAATCCGTTATTTTACAATTTAAATTTGCTAAAACATCTTCTGTGAACTCTCGCTTGTGTTTTCTATATTCATTTTGATATTTGCTTCTTTCTACCCCCGTAGCATGTGCAAGATACATTTTATGCACATATTCTTTTATTGCATATTCACTGCTGATTTGCGAATTGTCAATAATAATGTGGCTTAAGAATTTCTTATAGGAAGTATAAGATGTTCCTTCAAACGTCTTAAATGAAATTATATAATACTCAAAAGGAAAGTTTAATTCTGTTTGATTCAAAATATCAGAGATTTCATTACTAACTTCATCATTCGGTTTACATTGCATAACGAGCCCATCCGTGATAATACCATCAGAGTTATACTTACCATTTAACTGATGATTATTCTGTTCGTTTAAATAAATCTCAACGTATAGCTGTGGTAAATCCTTATAATGTTTGTTAGATTTTAGAAAATTATCCACAACTTCTGCATTAAATAATTCTTCTAGTCCTAGAGTTTTAACTTTGTTGGTACTTCCACTTAGAACTAAATCAATGGCGGAAAGAATAGAGCTTTTTCCAGACTCATTATCGCCTATTAATAGGTTTAATTTTTCGTCAAACTCAATACAGTAATCTTTAAATCTTTTAAAATTATGTAATTTCACCTTTTTGATTATATGCATTTTTATCCCCTAATTATTAAGTTACATAATTATACCGTAATTATTAACCATTTGATTATACGCAGTTATTATTGATATAACTAAACTAGATTTTGAGTGTACATATTATGAAAACTTACAAGTACATCGACCTTTTCTGCGGCATTGGTGGCTTCCGTTACGCTATGGAAGCTGCGGCAAGGAAAAACCATGTTAAATCTCAATGTGTGTTTTCAAGCGACATAGACGCATATTGCCAAGATTCTTATGAGGCCAATTTTGGGGAAAGACCTGCTGGGGATATTTCTAAAATTAATGCCAAAGATATTCCCAATCATGATATTTTGCTTGCAGGATTTCCCTGTCAGCCGTTCAGCATTATAGGGCAGATGCGAGGATTTAATGACACGCGTGGCACTTTATTTTTTGAGATTGCCAGAATCATAGCGGAGAAAAAACCGCAAGCCTTTGTTTTGGAAAATGTTAAATTATTAGTTGGGCATAACAAGGGACAAACTATAAAAACCATTGTCGAAGTGCTAGAACTGCTTGATTACAAAATTGCTTACCGCGTCCTGAACGCTTTAAATTTTGGTCTGCCGCAAAAGAGAGAGCGTATTTTTATAATTGGCTTGAGAAACAATGCGCCTTTTTCATGGTCTAAAAAAGAGATAAAAATGAAGTCTCTAGACGATGTATTGGAAAAACGCGTTAATAAAAAATATTTTGTGTCTGAAAAAATAAAGAATAAAAGACTTGCCAAGAAAAGCAAGACAGCAGAGACAACAATCTGGCATGAGAATAAAGCCGGAAATATTAGTGCCTATCCATATTCGTGTGCTTTGCGCGCCGGAGCATCATATAATTATCTTTTAGTGAATGGCGAAAGAAGACTGACCGAAAGAGAAATGTTAAGGCTGCAAGGTTTCCAGGAATCTTTTAAAATAATTCAGGGGTATACTCAAGCCAGAAAACAAGCTGGCAATAGTTTGCCAATTCCTGTAGCTGAATCTGTGATTTCTAATGTATTGTTATCCTTAGCTGAAAGCCAGATAGGTTATGTTGATAAAAAATATTTTATGTTAGAGAATGTTACTTATGAAACGCCCAAAACTGCGAACAGTAGAAAAACACCAATCCCTGTACCAGCTTAACAAATTTCCCAAAAATTTTGGCCATTAATTTGGGCAAGGAAATTATTTATTTGCTTTCAACAAGAGGCACTCCGAGGCTAGAAGGTAACGACTGGGAAGAGATGTTTGCCCGAATAATCAATGCCACGTGGAAACCGTCAAATGTTGGTCTTGATGATATTGTGCATGAACAGACAGCATGGAGCGCAAAAACTGTAAAAAACAACAGCCCAGCAACAGTTTCTAAAATTCGGTTGATTTCCGGCAGAAATTCTCCCGTATATTCTTTTGGTGACCAAAAAGTCAGCAAGCGAGACCCCAAAAATCTAGGCAACAAGATTCTCTCAATCTGGAATGAACGAGTCGCCGCCGTGCGGAAATCATACCAACATCTGCGCACTGTCGTTTTAATAAAATCAAATAATTTATTAGAATTATCCGTTTTTGAATTCGATACAGTTATGTATCCTACGGTTGATTATTGGTGGCAATGGAACGAGCAGCAAAATCTTGAAGGATATAACAAATTAGACCAACATATTTTTACATGGCAGCCGCATGGCTCTCAATTTACAATAGTTGAAGATGTGCCAAAAGACAGACTTTCTATAAGAATAAAACAACCGCCGATAATTTCCAAAGGCGATGTCCTAGAAAAAATAAAATTTAATGAATCGTGGATAGAAATACTTTAAAAGTGTTCAACAATTATAACGCAAATTAGATTTGCGCTGACGGTTTTGTCGATGATTATTTTTAGTATGGATACCAATAACATTGCAAAGGGCAGAAAAATAAAATGAATAGTGGAAAACCCTAAAAATGAATCTTGGGCAATCTGGAGCGGGCTATCGGGCTCGAACCGACGACCTCGACCTTGGCAAGGTCGCGCTCTACCAACTGAGCTAAGCCCGCAAGCAAAAGGGCAGTTAGTATACCAAATCCGCAAGCATTATGGCAAGTTTGGGCAATATGCTATATAATTTAGGCTAATAAATTTGAGCGGGGGTAGTTTATGGTAGACATCAGCGGCATAGGACAGAATCTAGGGTTGGACGCGTCGCTAGCGGCTGGCGCGGCGGCGGCGGCCGGAGTGGCGAACAAACAAAAGGCAGTGCGCAAGCGTCCCTTGGCGAGTGACAAAGGCTTGGGGCTGGAGGATATTCCTGACGATATTCCCGCCGTGCCTGTAGAGACTGCCGAGGCTGAGAAAGTTCCGGAGAGTACTCAGGCTGCCGAATCCGCACCAGCCTTGGAAGAGGTTGCGGCCACGGATTTTGACGAAGAAGAAAACAATGCCACGCTGGCCAAAATTGATTATGAATTGGCGAGTGTGCAGGTGTTGTTAAAAAAAGTGCTTTTTAAGAAAATTGCTTTGGCGGACAAGAAACACGATGATAAGGATTTGCAGCACCGTCTCTTGGTGGGCGTGGCGGAGCATTGCAAGGATGCCTATGCCAAACTCAAAGAAGTCCGCACCTTGCTGGGCTGATGGCTCGCCTGAAAACCAGCGAAGTTTGGCGCAAGGCCCGTAAGGCGCGGCTGGCGGCGCGTGCGGCGGCCCGCTTAGATTCCCAGACCAAGAACAAGATTCTGCTGAGCATGGCGGACTATCTGGAGCAAGGCTTGGCGGTCGTGCTGAAAGCCAATGCCCAGGATGTTATGGCCGCCCGTCCCAGGTTACCCGCCAGCCTGCTCGACCGCCTGATTTTGAATGAGCGGCGGGTTAAGGTGATGGCGGACGGTTTGCGGGCGGTTGCCAAATTGCCTGACCCGAATAAGAGGCTGGTCGAGAGGATTAAGCGTCCCAACAGGTTGCGTATCGAGAAAATTACCGTGCCGCTGGGCGTGATTGCTTTGATTTACGAGGCGCGTCCCAATGTTACGGCGGACGCGGCGGGATTGTGTTTGAAGGCTGGCTCGGCGGTAATCTTGCGCGGCGGGTCGGACGCGGCGCGTTCCAATCAGGTCATTGTGCGGATTTTGCGCAAGGCTTTGCGTGCCAATAACGCGCCGGAGGATATTGTCCAGAGCATTGAGACGACCAGCCGCCGGGCGGTTACGGAACTGCTAAATCTGCGCGGCTATGTGGATTTACTGATTCCCCGCGGCGGAGCCGGACTGATTCAAAAAGTGGTGGCAGAGTCCTCCTTGCCGGTGCTGGAAACCGGCACGGGCAATTGCCATGTCTATGTCGATGAGTATGCTGATGTGCGCAAGGCCGTGCGGATTACAGTCAATGCCAAATGTCAACGTCCGTCGGTTTGTAATGCCGCCGAGTCTTTGCTCGTGCATCAAAAAATTGCCGCCCGATTTTTTGGCGCATTGAAAATGGACGAGGTGCTTTTCTATGCCTGTCCACGTGCGCGCCGTTATCTGCCGCAGGCCAGGCCTGCTCGGGAGGCGGACTATGCCCGGGAATATCTGGATTTGGCAATGTCCGTCAAGATTGTTGACAGTCTGGATGAGGCCATCGAACACATTTACCGCTACGGGACCAAACACACCGAGACTATTGTTACGGAAAACAAACAGAACGCGGAGAAATTTTTGCGGGAGATTGACGCGGCGGCGGTCATGGTTAATGCCTCGACGCGTTTTACGGACGGCGGAGAATTTGGCTTCGGTTGTGAGATTGGCATTTCGACGCAAAAACTCCACGCCCGTGGGCCGCTGGGCTTGCGCGAACTGATGTCCTATAAATATTTAGTGCGCGGGCAAGGGCAGGTTCGCGCATGATGCCTCCAGCCGCGGCGGCCACAGCTGCCGCCCCGTCCCAGCAGCGCGCGCGCGGTATTCTTGACGGCATTGTCCGTACCGGACGTGTCGCCAATGGTTATATCTTTGCGGGCGCACCGGGTTGCGGCAAGACGGCGGCGGCGCGGGATTTTTTTCAGAAACTGACTAGGACAGACAAAATAAAATCCGTGGATTTTTACGAATTGACGACGGACAAGGCTCAGATTGCCATTGAACAAGTCCGCGCCTTGAAGCAGTTTGTGCAGTACGGCCCGCGCGAATTGGCTTATTTGCTGGTGGTCATTCAGAACGCGGAAAAATTTTCCGCCGCCTCGGGCAATGCTTTTTTGAAATTGCTGGAGGAGCCGCCTGACGGGGTGGTTTTTATCCTAGAGACATTCAGCCCAGAAGCTTTGTTGCCCACCATCGTCTCGCGTTGCCAGTTAATCACTTTTGACTCCGCGGCTTTACTCAAAGCGGGGACGCAGAATGCCGCAGCGGAAAATAATTGGCAGAATCTGCAAAATTTTATTCAAGACCTTCCGGGCAAAAACTTTTGGCAAATCAGTCAATTGGTGGATATTTGGGCGCAGGATCGGCAGCAGGCACAGCAGGACTTACTGCGCTTGGCGCAGGTTAAGCAGGGACAGGGCGCTTGGCGCCAAGCGAATCTTGTTTTGAAATATGCTAAGATGTTGCGCAGTAATATTAATCTCAGGCTGGCTATGGAAACTCTTTTCCTGAGGATGCGGGATTTGGCATGACGGCGGCAAAATTTGCTTTGAAATTGCGTAAACACGTTTCCAGCGTCTCTTTTGAGTTGCGCTTGGCTTCTTTTTTTATCAAACACGGCGATTTGCTGGTGGCGGAGACCAACCGCGGCGAGGAGCTGGCGCGGGCGGTGCGCCTGCCCGTCAACAGCGAGAAGCGCGGACTGCATGAGGATATTCGGATTCTGCACATTGTTCGCAGGGCGACCGCCGAGGATTTGCAAATGACTGAGAATCTCAGCCAAGCCGAGCAGGAGTTGTTGATTAAGGCCAATGCTATTTTGGCACGCAACGCTCCGGACGTGAAATTGATTTCCGTGGAGCTTTTATTCAGCCGAAAGAAAGCTTTTTTTTATTATCGAACTTTGTTAGAAGAGGGCGGCGATAAGAAGAGGAAAAATTCCGCGCCGCGCAAAACCAATCCCAAAGAGATTCAAAGGTTTTTGCATCAGGAAATGGATATGGCCGTGGAAGTCCGGGAGATGGGTGGACGCTCCTGCGCTTATGCGGTCGGCGGCTTGGGGCATTGCGGTTGCGGGCTGTGCTGTACCAACTGGCTGCGTAAGCCTCTGCCCGTGTCCGTCAAAATGGCCAAGGAGCAAAATCTTTCTGTCAATATTCCTAAACTGTCCGGCGTGTGCGGCAAATTGATGTGCTGTCTGGGCTATGAACTGGAAGAACAGCCTGCCGCGCTCAAATGAAGCCTTCCTATGTGCGTATCGCCCGCATCCGTAGCGGTTTTTACAAGATAGAGCGCGTTTGTCATCTTTCCGGCCTGACCCCGGCAATGCTGCGTTATTACGAAAAGATTGGTTTATTGCCGCCGCCCCTGCGCACGAGCGGAGGCACGCGGCTCTATCAAGACGAGCATCTCCGTCTGCTCTTGGAGATTGTCTCGGCGAAACGCCGGGGTTTGAGCTTGCGCGAGATTAAACGTAAGTTTACGCCGCGGGTGCAAAAAAATAAAACCTTGTTTTTGGTAGATTCTTTCTTTTCTCCCGACCCGGCGATTTTGCAAAGAGCTGCCGTGCGTGTGATGCCGATGAATATTCGTTTTGGCTATTACAAATATGCGGACTACACCACGCTCGACCCACGGAGATTTGCCGCCTTGGAAAATAAAAAAAAGATTTTGGCCGAGGCTACGCCGCCCACTGAGGGTGAGTACCGGGAAGCCTTGCTGCGTGCCGCCCAGGAAAAGGCTACCGTAGTTTCTCTGCACCCGGACTCCCGGTTTTGGGATTCTTATCGGCTGGCCAAGCTGGCCGCCAGCGGCTTGGCTCCCGCCCCGTTAAAAATTGTCGACACTGGTCTATGGGGCGGTCTTAATTTTTATTGGGAGAGGTTGCTGGCCGCGCCGCAAAACCTGAAGAATATTTTGGCCCAGGCGCAAAAAAGTGTTTCCGAAATATTTATTGTGCGCTCGCCGGAGCGGCTTTTTCCCGCCGGGCAGAACCAGCACTACAAGCTCTTTGACTTCACGCCGATTTTTCAGCATACGGCGCGTTCTGGACTAGTGCCGATTGCCAGAGAAAAAGATTTTGCCTCGGCCTGCCATTATGTCTGGCGGGAGATAAAATCCCTGTCCAAGATAATCGCCTACAGTTCGCCGGAGACACTGGCGGCGGCGCATCAGCTCGGCCTCCATGCGGAAAAAGAAATACCGCTCTCCTCAGCTTTTTTAGCGGTTTTTGGCCGAGAAATCCTGGCGATTTTTGTAAAAAAATAATATAATTAAGCGATGGTCGACAGTTTAGTGGGCGGGATTTACGCCAATATCAACAAAATCAATCCCGAAACGTTGAGCGCGGAGGGCAAGCTTTTCTTGCGGCAATACCGGGAAAATCTGCAGCTTAGCCGGGCTATCGATAAGAATGCCGGCAATTTACTGGCGAAAACAATCAGCAAATATCACAATGACAAAGGCGAGGACGTGATTCCGTTGATTCTGGAACTGACCACGGTCGCTTTTCATGCCATCGAGCCGCACCGTAAATATGCCGTTCACGTCGCGGAATATTTATTGCTGGGGACGATTTTTGCCGCGCTGGTTATTACCGAGGACGAGGCCGAAATAAAATTGATTGTGGAGCAGACACTGATTGGCATTTTTACGAATCCGATTTATGAATTTACCCCGACGGAACGGCGGAAAATCAGCGGCTTAGTTTATCAAGTCGAGGCCTATTTTGCGGCTTTGAGCTTTTGGTCGCGGCGTTTTGGCAAGTACAAAAATTTAATCCGTACGGCTCTGCGTGGCGGTCTGACCGAGGGCTTGGAGATTGCCAATGCCGGCGCGGAAGAGCTGGCGGCGGCTCAGCAGCTTAGGCAATTTTTTTGGTCGAGGTGCTGGGGGCGTTTAAAATTTTACTTTAATTTGTTCTGGCCGTTGTTTGACTTGAATGCCAATGCCCTGCTCCGCTGGGTTAATAAGACGGCGGGAATCACAGGTTGATTTATTTAAGCACGTCTTTCTTAAATGTCCCGAAGACATACAAATCTTCTTGCTGGTCTCCGTCGCGCAGATAGCCGTACAGGACGGCTTCGGGTTCATGCTTGGCGGACTTATAGCGGGCGAGCTGCTTGCTGTCATAGCCCGCGATATAGGTGTAGACCTTGTGCAGATTTAGGTCTTTGAAAACATAATTGTAAACCTGTGCGGCGATGACCAGCCCTAAATCCGTGCTGCGGAACTCCGCCGGAATATAGATTTGCAGGACGGCACGGCGGTGCTGACGGTCGAGGTTTTGCAGGGAGATAAAACCAGTCAAGATTTCATTATTGGCTTCAGCGATGAGCAGGCGGGTGCGCGACTCAATCAGACGGCCAAGCGCGATTTCTTTGAGCAGTTGATTTTTGAGCAGGCGCTTATTGTCATAAGGATAGGCGGTCAGGTTGTTCTGATAATAGTCCGCGCTGGACAGCCAAGAGATGACCTTGGGGATATCGCGCTTTTCCATGGCGCGCAGATAGATGACAATTTTCTCACTCATTGGTAATAATCCTCTTTGCGTAAACTCCAAACCTCTTGGTCATGGAACTTATTGTGGTAAAAAAGATGCTCTCGGAATTGTCCTTCTTTTTTGAAATAACAGTCGAGCAGGACTTTTTTTAACTCCTCTTCGTGGGTCAAGCAATGGCAGTAAAACTTTTCGAGATTGGTCTTTTTGAATAAATGTGTCAAAGCGGTTTCCAGAGCCTCGCGCAGAAGTTTGGTATTGTTGCGCGACGGCTGCATGGTCAGGGCAACTTCGGCGGTGCGCCGTGGATTGTGGATATTGCTGAAAAGTAGCACACCGAGCGGCCGCTCGGCGCGGTCGTAAATAAGATAAAATTTGTGGTTGAGCGAGCTGATGAACAGAGACAAATCATCGGTGCTAATCATCAAAGTGGAGTTGTTTAAGAAAAAAGAATCACGGGTTTTGATTGACCAACTGCGGACGAGGGCGATGTCCTGCGGTTTAACTATTTCGAGATAAATATTTTCCCCTTTTAATTCCGGCATATTAAAAAATTATAACATACTTGATTTAATTTAAAGACATGGCGACGGTCGCGGAGACTGTGCCGAAATCCATGTTATATTCCAAGGTCTTGATTTTCTGCGCTTTTTTGCAACCTTCTTCGCCTGCTTTGCGGATAAGCTCTTTCAAATCTTTTTCTTTCATGGCACGCCGCCTTTCGGTCTGATTATACCCATATATCGATGGTTTATACCCTGCAGATGAATTGAAAGATTGTGTTGAAACAGAAAAAAGCGATGTGTCAAAGCGTGGGAAAGCAGGTATAATAAGCGCATGAAACTTGAGCAGGTACAGCAGTCTGTCCAGCATATCGAAAAAGCGGCGTTCAAGACAGGTATTGCCGCCGCGCAAAACAAAAATGTGCAGAGCCGCCAAGAAGCGGCGCACAATTTTGCGGCGGCTTTTCAAGCGGCGGATCGGGCCGTAACCGTGGCGCAGGCGGACAAAAAGCAGAAAGAACAGGAACAGAAAAAAAGGCAGAAACATTTTAGCAAAGAGGACTACGAGGGGTACAACGAATTGGAAGATGTTTTGAGCGAGATAGACGAGCGGCTGGAAAGAATGTTGGAGATTGCCAAACAGTTGGACGAAAAATAATCGGCCTCAGCCCTTTATTCCATTAAATTATAAACGAAAAAATTTGTCAGAAAAATCCCCCAGCAAAAATCGATGCATGGAAAGTATGTTCCGTAACGATATGTTGATGAGTATGAATGTGGAACCTCTCTGCATCGACTGTACATCTTCCTAATAATTAAAGGGAGAAAAAAACGTACAAGAAAGCGAGTAGCGATACTTTAAAATAACTTTTCGGGGGAAGACGGCATGGATTTACAGGCGCGTGGCGCAGTCCAGATTCTTGATGACCGCTTAGCGGCCATTGGCCTCAACCCGAATGTCAAAATGGAAGCTGGTTATCTGACCTTGGCCGCCGAGATGGGAATCGGTGCTGTCGACACTTTTACCCCCCCCCCCCCACTAATAGCGGTAGCTTCTCGCGCAGGGGCGCAATATATAGCGTTGATGATGATTCTTCTTATATTTACAATCTCAAGGAGTATGATGTAACCGGGCGCTTGAGCGGCGACCGCGACTCCTATTATCTGGTGTCTTACAATTCAGAGCAGACCATAGTCGACGCGGCTTTTGGCTACAGCGACCTCTCCGGCGCTTACAACAGTGTGGACACTTACATCGACCCCTTCGACCCGGAAATCACCAAGCTGCTAGGTCAAATCCCTGGCCTCGACGACCCGCGCCTCTCCGCCGAGGACAAGCTGGTCAAGGTTTACAACTACATCATCAATAATTTCAGCTATGTGCCGGACGAGAAAGACGACTGGAACTTCGTCAGCGAGACGATTTATCGGCGCGGCGGCGACTGCGAAGACTTAGCTATCCTGCTCAGTTCGGCCATGATTGCGGTCTTGCTGGCGGAGGGCGTGGACTACCAGACCGCCAATGGGCGTATCGCGGCGGTGGCGGGCCGACACGCCGTCTACGGCGACCATGTCTATGTCGAGTACAAGGCGGACGACGGCCAGGTTTATGTACTGGACGCGGCCTTTGCTGAGCAGGGCAATATTGAGCGGCTGTCTGATTTAAAAAAAAACAGCGAGGTGAACTTCACCGTCTACTTTCGTTTTAATGACAACAAGGTTTTTCTGGACGCGGCGGCCTCAAACAGCGCCGAGGCCAAAGCGTCCTCCCAGATTGACCCGGAGCAGGAATGTCTGCAACCGCTCTTGGAGCGGTTCGAGCGGGAGACGGATTTGCGGGACGCGACGCGCGACGAGCTGACCCTGAAGCTTTTTAATTTTCTTAGGACGGAGTTTGAGATTGTCGATTTACAAGAATTTTTCCCCAGCCTGGAACTGCTAACCCAGACCAAGGTCGGCAACTCGCAAGGGTTGAGCCTGCTGCTGGTCAATGCCGCGCTGGCCATGGCGCATACGCTGGGTCTGGAGTTGCCCAATATCCGTCTCTGCGAGGCGGAGCGGGACGGTGAGAAACAGTACATTGTTATTTACGAGGACGAGCTGGGCATCGACCGCGTGCTGGACTTCACGGACAAGATTGTCGACCCGCAGATGCAGCTGGATTTGGTCAACACGCTCAAGGATTTGTTCTCCATCAACGCCTATATGCCCGCCCAGGATTTGGCGGGGCTGGTCAAGTACGGACGGGAGTACGGCTTGGGCGACGACCTCTACGGCCG
>BGZO01000007.1 GCA_003864475.1 Candidatus Termititenax persephonae
CCCCCGTTTTTGGCGTAGGTACGCTGAGAATCTAGTATTTCCTGTATTTAAACATTCAATAAATTTCTCCTGCGTTACGTAGCAATTGGCCTCCCCTTTACAAGGGGAGGCTGCCGCGTTAGCGGTGGTGGGGTGTCTTGCGATAGCAAGACATTGCGAGGCTTATCTGTTTACAAAAACCACAAAGGAGAAAAAATATGAAAAAAATAATTTTAGCGATTTTCACAATAATAATCGCGCTGGCGATATTCGGTTGCGGCAAGGTACAGCAGGCGAGCGGCGGAGGGGGCGGCGGCGGCTCGTCGGGCGGAGATAGAGGCGGAAACACAGCACAGACTTTTTCGATAAAGGGTAATATCGCTGGCAGTGGCAGTATAGGGACTGCTGCTCTTTCCACAATGGCTGCTAGCGATATGCAAATTACCCTGTTTAATTTCAATACTGGCGAACAGCAGGGTACATACAATTTTGGCGCGAACACGTCATACAGGATAGACGGTTTGCCGCTGGGCACAGTTTTTGTAGTTGTTGTGGAACGGGGCGATACCAGAATGAAAAATCTGGCCTGGGGTACAAATGCTGATAAAGGACAAACCAAACAAACAGACCTAACGCCAACCTCGACCGCGACAGTCGAAGTTGTTTCTAAAAACGCGGCGGCCAGAGCAATGCTGGCGGCGTTCGGGGCGGACGCGGACATCGATGAAGCCGTGCAGACCGTGCAGGACAAAGTCAATGATATTTATGACAGCAACCCTAATGACCTGCCGACCACGAATACAACTGTAGACGAGAGCGCTAAACTAGACGCTATCGAGGCCGCGGCGATACATACCTACACTTTGACTGTGGGCATTTCACCGAATATTGCGGTGTCGGACGGTGTTTCGGTCAATAGAATTCCCAGCGCGAACGCCTACCTGAAAGATACTAGAGTGAAATTAAGCTTGCTTGGTAGTGGCGGTTGGACTGGAAAGTCTCCGGTATGGTCTGGCATTGGCAGTTCTATTTATGATACTACTGATACGGCTCATATTGTTATGGATAACAATAAATTCGTTACGGCTAATGTTACCAGACAGGGAGTATTAGAAATACCTGATGTTCTCCTTTTTTCGAATAGCGAGGTGGCTGGATATTTTAGCGTCTTGCCCAATCCGAACAATAAAACTTTTTACTCCTTGACCGACGGCGGCGGCAAGAACTTTAAGATTTGGCGGTACTTTTATGATGAAGGTCAGATAGTAGAGCTGACCGTACACGGACAGGCTGGAGTAGGATATGATTTGGGCGTTTGGGAAAATCCACCGCCGGACCACGATTGGCCTGGCGAAGAAGATGAAGAAGATATTTCCTGGAATGAAATCTACGACGGTAATGTAGTTACGCTTACAATGGCTTATCCCCAAGCGATATTGAACTTTGAGGACTTCCGCGTGCTTGGCGCAATTCCGTCCAGCACGAAAACCCTAGACGGAAATTCGGACGATTGGTCTGGCGGCTACGCGGTACTATTTGATGACACTGCGCCACTACTAAATAGGGATAGAAATCCCAACGCTGAATACGCGGGACAGCCCGGACTGAAAATCAAGTTGGTAAAAATAGCCAGAGATACTGATTATTTATACTTTCTCTGGGAACAGGATGCTGGTTTCAGCGCGGAAGTTTCGCATAATTATACAATCGGTATTCGCCCTTATCCTTATCACGGTATTGGTGAGAGGACTGTAATGTTACAGTTATGGAGATATGATTCCGCGTTAGTCGATAACCCCGATTATCCGTGGCTGTCGGGGGGTGATAACAACGGCGATGGTTTTCATAGCCAAATTTTTTATTCTGCTTCTGCTGGACACCCCATCGACACTACGGATACTACCGGTATAGTGGCTGGCAATTTTTATGAGGCGCGGGTAACTATAAGCGTTGTGAAAGCTGAATTTCCGTCATTTAGCGGTAATGAGTGGACAATAAAGCCGCAGATTTGGAGAATTCTTTCTCCTAGTGGGAAGTGGCGTGGGGGAGCCGCAGACCTTGTGCGGACGCGGGTAACGTTTTAATTAGAGTATATGCTTCGTTAAGCGCAAGCAAAAGGGCGGTTGGTGAGCCTGCGGTCATCGAGCGAAGTCGAGATGCTGCAACCACCGCCCTCTGCTTCTAAAATATTGAGAGTGTAAATTACACAGTAGTTAGAAAAAAACCAGTCCGCTGGCCGTAAATATGCTATAATTATAATAGTATCAACTTGGCGGGGGAGTTATGGCTGAGATAAGCGGCTACAATCCGAATATTAATAATAATCCTGCGTCCAGACAGCTGAACAGGCCGGGGGATGTCGCGCAAACTGGCGGCATCAAAGGCTCGCAAAGAGTCCAGAAAGCCCTCGACAATGCCGCCATCGAGGATGCCAAACGCCAGCAACAGCAACAACCGTTCCAAACCATTGCCCGGCGCATGACCCCGCGCGATGTCATTAACCAGCTCCTGCAAATGGGCATCCGCCCCAGCCAAGAAAACCGTTCGCTGGCCACCAAGATGCTGCTGTCCGGGCTGGAATTGAGCAGTGAAAATTTTGAATCACTGGGGACATTGCTCAGCGGCCTGCCCAAGACCGCCTCGACCGAACAGGCGGCGATTTTAATGGTAACCAAAGGTTTAAACTCCCGCGCCGGAACGCAAAATTTGGCGGCGTTCTTGGAGCAAAACCCTGAGCTGAGCAAACAAATGCTGGAAATGTTGCAGGCTTCCGCCACGGCACGCAGCGCTTTGGGGCAGACCAGCGGACTGCTCTCGCCGCAGCTCAGCAATCAACTGGCGGCGATGCTCTCCGCGCTGGACGGCTATGTGTCCCTACTGCCCAAGGAGTTTAAAGACAAGGTGCAAAAAGGCACCGGAACTTTCAGCAACGCGGAAATCCTGACCAACACCCGCGCGGTGCGCGCGCTCATCGACGGCGTGGCACGGCAGGTGCAGGAAGCGACTCCCCACCAAACGTCAGAAGTTAATAATCTGCTCACCGCGCTGGGGACTTTGAGCAAGTCCGCCCAAAATGTCGCGCAGAACCTCATCGTACAGGCGATACTCTCCCGCCCGGACGAGCGTGAGGACGCGGCCTTGCAAGAAAAGTTTTCTTATTGGCAGATACCCTACGGTCTCGGCAATCCCGCGCAGACCATCGAACTGCTGCTGGAGCGGGACAAAAAAGCCAAGCACCGCAACATCAACCCGCGCCGCACCAAGCTGGTTTTGAAAACCGAGTCCGAGGCTCTGGGCGAGATTTCCGCCGAGGTCGAAGTCGAGGACGACAATTTGGATTTCCGTTTCAACACCAATGACGAAAACATCCGTAAACTCATCAGCGCCAATGTGGACGAATTGCGCAAAAAGTTGGAAACTTACAGTTATAAGACCAAAACCGTCCGCGTGGTTAAGCGCAGCTTGGATGTGAAAAACTTTTTAATCCCGACGCTGGATTTTAACACGCTGACCCGTGTCCAAACCGAGGTGTAGAAAATGCCAAGCCGCCGCGAATTAGAAGAAAAAGAGGCCCAGCACCGCCGGAAAATTAAACGCTCCACGCTGGAGCTGGACAGCCAAGACAAAAGTACGCGTTCCGCCATCGCCATCCGTTACGACGCGGAACAGGATGCCGCTCCGGTTATTTTGGCGGCAGGCCGCGGCGATTTTGCCGAGGATATTTTAAAAATCGCTGAGGACCACAAGATTCCGTTCTATGAGGATAAGGGTTTGGCGGACTTGTTGCTCAAACTGGAAGTTAGCACGGAGGTGCCGCAGGAAATGTACGCCTTGATTGCCGAGGTGCTGGCTTTCATTTTCCGGCTTGACCAAATGGCCGCCAAGAGGGAAAAATTCTACAAACGCGTGAAAGAGCTGGACAATGTTGAAAAATAAGCTGATTTTATTTTTGGTTTGCGCCTGGGGGCTGTTGTCCGCAGGCAATAAACAGACCACGCAGGCCTTAAACGTTTACGAAAAAGAGTACGGCGCATTGATGAATAACGTGGTCAATGTCAGCACGCCAGGGTACCGTTCCGCCAAGCTGGCCGTGCGGGAAAAAGACGGCAACCTGGTCGTCGAAGAATTTGCCACTTCCCTGCAAAACGGGCCGCTGATTTACTCGGGCAATTATCTGCATGTGGGCATTGACGGACCCGGCTTCTTCATGGTGCGCACCCCCAGCGGAGTGATGTTCACGCGGGACGGACGTTTTACTTTCAACGCCAACAATGAATTGGTTACCTTGTCGGGGCAGTACCCGGTGCAGGGACAGAGCGGCACAATCGCCATCCAGCCCGGCAATACTTACTCGACGGAGTTTCAAATCACGGAGACCGGGGCAATTATCCATAACGGACAGCAGGTCAACCGTTTGGCGGTCGGCGTTATCTCCGGGCAGTCCGAATTAAAGACAGTCAACGGCTCCTTCTTCACTTCCGATGGCGGCGAAGGCTCTTTTATCATCCTGCCCACGCCAATGTTGAAACAATATTATTACGAGGGTTCCAACGTCGCGATGAATGAGGAATTGGTCGCCATGCCCGATATTTCCAAAAAATACGATGCCAACGCCAAGGTACTGCAGATTATGAAAAAAATCCAAACCACCGGGCGGGAAATGGGCAGCGCCCAATAAACCCATGCTCAGCAAAAAAAACCTAGAAAATCGGGAAGCCAAACTGCTGGCACGTTACGCCGTGCGGAGCAACCAATCCCAAGGGCGGAAATACGCCGAGCCGCCGCCCGCCTACCGCACGGAATTTCAGCGCGACCGCGACCGCGTAATTCATTGCAAGGCCTTCCGCCGTCTCAAGCACAAGACCCAGGTCTTCGTAACCACCCAGCAAGGCGACCATTACCGCACCCGCTTGACGCATACGCTGGAGGTTACCCAAATCTCGCGGGACCTCGCGCGGACACTGGGCTTGAACGAGGACTTGGCGGAAACCATCGCGCTGGCGCACGACCTCGGGCATACACCCTTCGGGCATACTGGCGAGAAAGTCTTAAACGAATTACTGCAGGCCCACGGCGGCTTCGAGCATAATCGGCAGAGCCGCAAAATCGTCGAACATCTGGAAAAAAAATATCCTGACTTTGACGGCCTCAATCTCTCCTATGAAGTGCTTGACGGCTTGATTAAGCACCGCAGTCCCTACGACAATGGCGGCGCAGTCGCGGACTGCGCCCCGACGCTCGAAGCACAAATCGTCAATCTCGCGGACGAAGCGGCCTACAACAGCCATGACGTGGATGACGCTATCGCCTCAGGACTGCTGACCCCGCAAGATTTACAAAAAGTCCGCCTCTGGTCAGAATTAACCGCGCGGCAGAAAAAACTCCGCCCCGGACTTTCCACCCCCGCCTTGGTCAACCTCAATATCCGTGCGCTCATCGGCGGCATGATTAACGACATCCTGCAGGAAACCGAGAACCGTCTGCGGCGGCATAAAATCAAAAACCTGCGTGATGTCCATAATGCCCCGACTGAACTCGTCGGCTTCAGCCGCGGCTTTGGCAGTCAAATCGCTGAATTGCGGGATTTTCTCTACCGCAAATTTTATCGGCACCCGCAGGTTGTCAAACGCAACAAGGCCGCCGAGAAAATCATCGCCCAATTGTTCAAACACTTGGTCAAACATCCGGCCAAGGCTCTGGCCTCGTCAACCTTTCTGCACAGCGAGCCGATAGAAATAGCGGTCGGCGACTTTATCGCGGGCATGACCGACCAGTACGCGCTAAGCATGGCCAAGGGCGGGTAACTGTCCCTCCCGCCTAACTCTGCTCATACTCATCCTGAATCTCGCCGATAATCTCCTCCAGCAAATCCTCAAAAGTCAGGATGCCCACTGTTTTTTTATCACGGTTCTGCACGATAGCGATATGGATATGCTGAAAACGCATATAGCGCATGACTTGCGCGGATTTTTGGTCAATGTAGACAATATAGGGCGGACGGATTAAATCCTGAAATTCCTCGATTTTTTTTTGCGCATAAGACGGTGTGGTGTGGATTTTCTGCAACAAGTCTTTGAGATACAGCACGCCGATAATATTTCGGCGACCGCCGCGGCACACCGGGACGCGCGACGGCAAACGCCCTTGGATTTTTTTGAACAAGACCTCAATCGTGTCCGACGCTTCCACCGCAAGCACATTGTCCAGCGGGGTCATCACCTCGCCGACAAAAGAATCCCCGAAACGAATCACGTCGCGCAGCATATTTTTCTCTTCTTTTTCAATCACCCCGGTCTCCTGCCCCGCGTCAATAATCGAGAGCAGCTCCTCTTCCGTGATGAGAATGTTCTTGCCGAGATGCTGGCCGCCCAGCAGCGTAATCACCAGATTGGAAAATTTATTGAGCAGGAGAACCAGCGGCTTAAAAAGGTGTGTAAAAAAAACGATGAGCCGCCCGGAGAACAGCGCAAAATTGCGAGCCTTGCTCAAGCCAATAGTTTTGGGCGTAACCTCGCCGAAAACTAAGACCACAAAAGTTACCACACAGGTCGTGATAATCGTCGTCCAAATCTCATTGTCAATGCCCGCCGCCCGCAACAGCTTCAGGACAATCAACGTGCCGATAGTGGTCAGCATGATATTGACCAAATTATTACCAAGCAAAATAGTCGCCAGCATGATGCCCGGGTTTTGTTTGAGATAGAGTATGTTTTTATAGCCGCGCACCTTGCGGCTTTTGAGCAGGCTGAGCTGATGCTTGGACAGCGCGGTCAGCGCGGTCTCGGAGCAGGAAAAAAAAGCCGAGACCAAGAGCAGAACAAAAACTAAGATGGTTTCCGCAAGCATGGGTTAAAAAACTCCTGGAAAAATTTTGGGGACAAAAATAACCAGACCCACCACAACCGCGTTAGCGGAAGCAAACAGCACCGCGCCCGCCGCCACATCCTTGGCCAGCCGGGCTTCTGGCCGGGATTCCTTGGTAACCAAATCCACATTGGCTTCTAGCGCCGTGTTAATCAGCTCGGCAAAAATTACCAGCGTAATGGTCAGAAACAAAATCAACCATTCGTAAGGCATAATTTTCAGGAAAGCCGCGCCGACCAACGCCAAAGCACCAGCCACCAAGTGGACACGCATATTGGCTTCGTACTTAACCGCCCGGCCAATCCCCCGCAGCGCATAGACAAAACTTAACACCAATCGGAGGTTATGAAATTTCATATTGCATTACATTATATAATAGAATTATCCCTTGATGGAATACCCTCTTCTTTATTCAGGCAGGCGGTCGGCCACTCCACGGCACCCCGTGAGCGGGGTAATCTCGCCGTATTATATTCGTCCGGTAACGGTTATCTTATATTTTTGCCGGACATAGGTCAGAAGCCGATTTTCCGCTACGTGCATCCGGGCGGCCGCCCGCGCCCCGGCATGGTCGTGGCCGCACAGGTGGCAGGCGGCATGAACCAATAGATAGAGCAACTCCGCCGCCAAAGAATTGCCGTAGCGCCGCGCGTTCACGGCGGCCAGAGCCGGGCAAATGACAATATCGCCAGTCGCAAAAGACAGGACATCGGTTGGCTTATTTTGTCCGCGGAATTTTTTATTGAGTTCCCTAATCAACTGTTGGGAACAAAAAGTTACCGAAATATCTTGCAGGCCCGCGCGGCGCAAAATGGCCGTGGCGGCGGCGCGGTTAATCTTAGTTTTTACCGCCGTGTTGAAATAATACATTCGCCCGCTCCGTAAAAAACCTAGCCTTTGCTTTTGTCATTGTAGGCAATCCGGTTGTGAAACATATTGGCAACAGTCTTTTGCAAAGAAAGCTGTATCGCCGTCAATTCACGGATGGTCAAAGGGCAGTCCGCCAATTGCCCCGCGTCCAGTTTTTCCTTAATCAGCCGCCCGATAAGATTATTGACGCGCGAGGGTGTGGGTTTTTCCAAGGTGCGCACGGCGGCCTCACAGGAGTCCGCCAGCATGATAACCGCCGCCTCTTTAGTCTGCGGTTTCGGTCCCGGATAACGGAAATCATTCTCATTGACCAAGGTTCTTTCGCTCTCCGCCGCCTGGGCATTGGCTTCCTTGAACGTGTGCAGAAAATAAGTTACCACGCTGTCCCCGTGGTGCTGGCGAATAATGTCGATAATCAACTGCGGCAGTTTGTATTCCCGACCCAAGGCCGCGCCGTCCCGCGTGTGCGCGATGATAATCTGCGAAGACATGTGCGGATTGAGCTGATTGTGCGGATTGTCAAAAGCGTGCTGGTTTTCCACGAAAAAAAGCGGCCGTTTTATCTTACCGATGTCGTGGTAATACGCGCCCACTCTTGCCAGCAAAGCGTTGGCCTTGATGCTCTCGGCGGCTGCGTCAGCAAGATTGGCGACAATCAGCGAATGATGGTACGTCCCCGGAGCCTCCATCGAGAGCCTTCTGAGCAGTGGATTGGCGGGGCTGGCCAGCTCCAGAAGTTTGGTCGGCGTAATGATATAAAAAATATCCTCAATATAGGGCAACAATCCGATGATAACCACAATGGAACAAACCGCCGAAAGCAACAACGCCCCGGCATTGGCATAAAAAGAAACAAAACTGCTCTGCCCCAGCAGGCAAAACATGACAATCGCCGCGATTCCCGCCAGCGCACTGTACACCGCGGAATAAGCCAGCGAATTGCGCTCCGTGCGGACACTGGAAAAATAGACCATAAAGAGGCCTTGGATAGTATGAACGGTAAAGTAAAAAAAGTAATTTTCCGAACCCTGCAAAGCCAGCACAAAAGACAGGTAAATGGTCAAATAAATCGCCACCGAGCGGTTGCCGTAAACGAGCGCGTAAATCGCCGTCGCCGCGCTCAACGGCACAAGCAACGGATTGAGCGGCAGCAAATAATCAGCGGCAAGCAGCACCGAGCAGGAAATCAACGCCAGCAAAAGAAAAATCCGTTTGGTAAAAAAAATACTGCGCGCGTGCATAGTCAGAATCTTATTAATAATCAGACCCAGCCCCGCGCCGTTTAAGACGAGCAGGGCCAGCGCACGCCGCCAGTCAGACGGCACGACGATAATCAGCGACGACAGGACAAACCACGCCGCGGCAATTGAAAACTCAATCAAGCCAGTCCGCTTGAGAAATTCCGCCCAGTCTAATTTATTTTTCTTAAAAACCATTAGTTTATCCTCTTAATCCGCGCGCCGAGGGCGGAGAGCTTCTCGGTCAACTTTTCGTAGCCGCGCTCAATATGCTCCACGCCGTAAATTGTCGTCTCGCCCTGCGCCGCCAGACCCGCCAGCCAAAGCGCCGCTCCGGCGCGCAGGTCAGTCGCCTTGACTTCCGCGCCGGACAAACCCGCCACACCCTCAATTATAGCAGTACGTTCTTCGGCACGTATGCGCGCACCCATGCGCTGTAACTCGCCGATGTGCATAAAACGATTCTCAA
This sequence comes from Candidatus Termititenax persephonae, assembly GCA_003864475.1. Taxonomy (GTDB): domain Bacteria; phylum Margulisbacteria; class Termititenacia; order Termititenacales; family Termititenacaceae; genus Termititenax; species Termititenax persephonae. The sequence goes on from BGZO01000007.1 coordinate 9,421, forward strand.
AAATCGTCTCCCGCACTGTGCTAGCCCCTTCGGCCAAAGCCAAATAGGCCATCAACTGCGCCTGCATATCGGTGGGAAAACCAGGATACGGCTGGGTTACCACTTGGGCGCCGCGCCAGCGCGCGCCGAGGGCGGCGGTGATTGAATTATTCTCTATCTCAAACCGGGCGCCCGTCTCGGACAGGACAGACAGGAGCGCGGAGATATCCGCCGGACGAACATTGTTGACGGTAATTTGACCGCGGGTAATCAGCCCCGCTAAAAGCATCGTACCAGCCTCAATGCGGTCGGGGATTACCGCATGTTTCACGCCGTGCAGGGCAGACACACCGGTAATCACAATGGTCGACGACCCCGCGCCGGAAATATTCGCCCCGGCTTCATTGAGCAGGTCGGCCAAGTCAACAATCTCCGGCTCACGCGCGGCATTGGCAATCGTCGTTACGCCTTCGGCAAGCGTGGCCGCCATCATAATATTTTCCGTCGCCCCGACGCTGGGAAAAGGAAAGTTTACCTGACCGCCTTTTAATTTTTTACAACGAATCTCGATAAAACCATGCTCCAGCGAAACCACCGCGCCCAGAGCCTGAAAACCTTTGAGATGAATGTCCACCGGACGCGAGCCAATCGCACAACCGCCCGGCATCGGCACGCGCACCATGCCGACCTTGGCCAAAATCGGCCCGGCGATAAAAAACGAGGCACGCATCTTGGTAACCAATTCATAAGGAATCAAATGCTTGACCTGTTTTTTATTGACGATGCGGATTTTCCCGCCGCTTTGCTCGGCTAAAATATTAATCGAACGCAACATCCGCACCATCGTAGTAATATCGGTCAGTTGCGGTACGTTGGAGATAATGCTCTCGCCGTCCAGCAAAACCGCAGCCGCCAAAATCGGCAAAGCAGAATTTTTCGCGCCAGAAATATTAATCGCACCGTGCAGGGGCTGTTCGCCGATAATTTTTACTTTCGCCATTTGTACAGAAACCTCTATCCCGCGCCGCGCTTCAAGAATTTACGCAGACGCAGGGCCACCAAGGGCAGGATAAATAGTAGCACTAAGCCCAGCAAAACAGAAGCCAACCCGCTGGTCAGCGACAACAGCACTGCCAAAAAATTGAGTACGGCGGATGCGCCGCACAGCAGCACCACCACCTCGCGCGGGCTGTCGTAAACCTGTAATAAGCGGTGATGGATATGCTCTTGGTCAGCCCGAAAAATATGCACTTTTTTTTGGAGACGGCGGCAAATCGCCAAGGCGGTGTCCGCCAGCGGCACAAACAAAGAGAGGACGGGGATAAGCAAGGCAATGCCCGCGGCGCTTTTCAGCACGCCCTCAATCGAGCAGACCGCCAGCAGGTAGCCCAGCAGGAGCGAACCGGTGTCCCCCATAAAAATCGAGGCAGGTGGAAAATTAAATCTGAGAAAACCAAAAACCGCACCGCACAGCGCAAGCAACAAAAAAACCACCTGCAATTGCTGGGTAATCAGCGAAATAATAAATAAAGACAAGGCGGAAATCAGCGCGATGCCGGCAGCCAAACCATCCAGCCCGTCAATCAGATTGATAATATTCATCACGAGCATAATCCAAAAAACCGAAATGACCTTGCCCCAAAAGCCCAGCTCCAAAACCGCCAGCGAGAACGGGGAGCGGATAAAATCAATGTCAATGCCGCAGCTGACCACCAAGACGGCAATGGCTAACTGCCCCAGCAGTTTAATCGGCGGCTGGAGCGAGCGTCTGTCATCTAGAAAACCCAAACCCGCCGTCAAGACGGCGCCCAGCAAAATAATCAGCGTATGGTTATTGAAAACTCCGCCGTAGAGAAAATGGCTGGCCACCAGAGCCAGCAGAATGCCCGCCAAAATCGCCAAACCGCCTAGCTTCGGGGTCGCCTGCGTATGCACCTTGCGGCGACCTGGCTGGTCGATAGCCTTGACCGCGGCGGCCAACTTTTTGACCGGACAGACCAAGGCCAGCGTGGACAAGAGCGCCAGCAAGAAGGTGTCTAGGTAGGCGATGGGGACGCTCCTTTTTCGGCGATAAGCCGCCGGAGTTTTTCGATGACTTGCTTGTAAATCCGTGTCGTCTGCGACTCGGAAATGCCGATTACCTCGCCGATTTCCTTAAAAGTCTTGTCATGCTTAAAACGGCTGATGATGAGAAATTTTTCTTTGCGGTCAAGTTTTTTCAAGGCCTCGTTCAGCACCACCCCGGACTCAATTTTGTTCTCAAAACTATTGTCCTGCTCCACGGCCAGATAGAGCGAGGAAGCATCCGTAACCCAATTGTAGAGGCGCGTCGGCGAAGCCTTGGTAATATAGCGAATCTGGTCGCGCATCGCGCCGCTAATCCGGGAGTAGGCCAGCGGCCAAACATCCTCGTTGCGTTCGGGATCCCAGACCTTGATTGTCTCAAAAAACTCAATCCGCGCCACATTGGCAATATCGTCGCCCTCGGTATTGACCACATGCGTCGGCAAAGAAGAGAAATATTTATTGATTAAATAATTGATTTTGTTGTTGTATTTACGCAAAATCTGGTCAGAGTATCTTTCCGTCATGTGTCTTTTTATGTCCTTGTCGACGGTTTTCTTGATTTTGCGCCAAGCCTCCTGCAAACGCGGAGCCGCTTCTTCCATCATTTAAGTTAACTCCCTCTCGATTTTCTTGAGATAATCATCACCACAGGCTTTCTCCGCATCCTCCGGGTCAAGCAAGGCTTCGGCATAAAAACGGTAGACCTGCCGCCATTTATTGCGAAAATACTCGCGCTCCTTGGCGGAAAATTTTTTCAAAGTCTTGAGTATGTCCTCCAGCGTCGCGGCGGTGGCCACTTGAGGCATGGTCAAATCCACGTCTCCCCAGCCGGTTAAATATTTAAAACTTATCGGACTATACTCGGACATTCTTGACCTCACGGTTATTATAAGTTTTTTTAGCGATTAAGTCGACAGCCTATCGGCGGGAATTTTCTCCGCACCGGGACTTGGCAACAAGCCAAGATTGGCGCACAAAGAGCTGCGCAAAGAGTCGTGCATTTTTTTGTCCTCATGCATATACAAGATTTTCGCAACCAAAGAAGTAATTTTTTCCACAGCCAAGCGAATCCGCAACAGCTCCTTGAGCAGGCGGAAATTATACTTGCGGGAATCTACATTTCCCTGGTATTTTATAATAATCCGCTGAATCCGCGCCGCCGTCCGCACAAATGAATCTGCGGAGTGTTTAATCTGCCTGGCGACGCTGACGCGGCCATACTGCTCAGCCCGTTTAGACGCTTCGTCAAGCAAAAAAATTAAATCATTTTTTAAGATATTGTTGGCCGTTTGCAAGCCTGTCAAGGCGCAGCACAGGACCTCGCCTGAATTTACAAAAAAAATAGATAACTGGGACAGAACATAGTTAAATGTTCTGCGGAACATTATATCTTGGTCGGCCAGATGATACCAAATGTTATCCTCAATGAAATTATTTTCTCCAAAACCCAGCATTAAGGCCGCAACATCTTCCGGCAAAAAAATTCCAGTGTTTTCCAGAAAAAGGCGGGGGACGATTTTGTTCGTTCTGAACTCTACTTGATAATATTTACCCCTAACATTGTGTAACTTGAAATATTCCCGTAAGTTTTGGTCGCCAAAATAAGCCTTATATTCTTTTTGCTTAGAGATTTTGACAATTATTTTTCCCGACCGACCGGCTATCAGTTTGCTCTGCATGTTTGAATCCCATAACGTATTGGTGCCAGCATACTAAAATACTATTTCCGTTTTGTACAGTGGCAAACGCTTGGCCGCAGGCAAAATTTATATTCTCACCTAAAGATACTGCCAGCTGTCCGTGTCGGCGGCAGAAATTCCGGCATCAGCTCTTGCTTGCCTAAACCCCCACAAATTGTTAAGGTTTCAATATATGGCTGAACGTTATAATCACTTGACGATTGAACCCAAATGGCAGAAAAAATGGGCGGAAGCCAAACTGTATCAGGTTACGGAAGACGAGGCCTTCCCTCCAGCCAAGCGTTTTTATTGTCTGGACATGTTTCCTTACCCGTCCGGCGCGGGCCTGCACGTCGGACACCCGGAAGGTTACACGGCTTCGGACATTTTGTGCCGTTACAAGCGCATGAGCGGTTTTAACGTCCTGCACCCGATGGGCTGGGACGCTTTCGGCTTGCCCGCCGAGAATTATGCCATCAAGACCGGCACGCATCCTGCCGTCGCCACCGCCAAAAATATTGAGAATTTCCGGCGGCAGATTCAGGCGTTCGGTTTTTGCTATGACTGGAGCAGGGAAATTGACACGACCGACCCTGAATATTTCAAATGGACGCAGTGGATATTTTTACAGCTGTACCGAAAAGGCTTGGCTTATGAAGCCAACATGCCAATCAACTGGTGCGAAAATTGCCAGACCGGTATCGCCAATGAAGAAGTAAAAGACGGCTGCTGCGAGCGTTGCGGCGGCACGGTAACCAAAAAAGACCTGCGCCAGTGGATGTTGAAAATTACCGCCTATGCCGAGCGTCTGCTCAATGATTTGGCTTTATTGGACTGGCCAGAGCCAATCAAGCTGATGCAGCGCAACTGGATTGGCAAGAGCCTGGGTGCGGAAGTGGATTTTGAGTTGGTCGCTGGAAGCGTCGCTTCGACTCCGCTCAGCGACCGGAAACTAAAACTTAAAATTTTCACCACGCGACCGGATACTTTGTACGGGGCGACTTTTATGGTCGTCGCGCCGGAGCATCCTCTGCTGGAGAAAATCACCTCGCCCGCGCAAGCAACAAAAGTGCGGGAATATGTGCGGCTCTCACGGCTCAAAAGCGATTTGGAGCGCGCGCATCTGGACAAAGACAAGACCGGGGTTTTCACGGGCGGCTACGCCGTCAATCCGGTCAACGGCGCGAAAATCCCGATTTGGGTTGCGGATTACGTGCTAAGCTCTTACGGCACCGGGGCAATCATGGCCGTGCCGGCGCATGACGAGCGCGACCTAGCTTTTGCCCAAAAATATAACATTCCGGTCATCACAATCTTTGGCGAGGACGGTAAAGCAACTAACTCCGGCGCATACAACGGCCTGACCAGCGCGGAATTTAAGGAAAAAATCACCGCCGATTTGGAGAAAAAAGGCTGGGGAAAAAAGACCGTCAATTACAAATTGCGCGACTGGGTCTTTGCGCGGCAGAGATATTGGGGCGAGCCGATACCGCTGGTGCATTGCCCGCAATGCGGCGTGGTCGCCGTGCCGGAAAACGAGCTGCCGCTCAAACTGCCCGCAGTCGACAGGTACGAACCGACCGGCACCGGAGAGTCGCCGCTGGCCAATATCCCAGACTGGGTCAACACCAAGTGTCCGCACTGCGGCGGCGCGGCTAAACGTGAAACGAACACCATGCCGCAATGGGCCGGCTCGAGCTGGTACTATCTGCGTTACATCGACCCGCGCAACCCCACGGAATTGGCAGACAAAAACAAATTGGCTTATTGGCTGCCGGTCGCCCACTATATCGGCGGCGCGGAACACGCGGTGCTGCATTTGCTATACGCGCGTTTCTGGCACAAAGTTCTTTTTGACCTCGGCGTGGTCGCCACCCCGGAGCCTTTTCAGCGGCTGACCAATCAGGGCTTAATCTTGGCGGAGGACGGTCAAAAAATGTCCAAGTCCAAAGGCAATGTCATCAATCCAGACGAGGTTATTCAAGAGTATGGCGCGGACGCGATGCGCCTGTATGAAATGTTCATGGGGCCGCTGGAAATGGCCAAACCTTGGTCGACCAAAGGTATTCTCGGCGTGCGGCGTTTTCTGGACAGGGTCTGGAATATTTTTGAGCAGAAAAAAATTGGCGAGGCGCAGGCGGACGAGGAATTATTGAAAATCCTGCATCAGACCATCAAAAAAGTCGGCGAGGACATTAATAATTTGAGTTTTAATACCGGCCTTGCCCAGTTGATGATTTTCATCAACGCCGCGCAGAGCCGGGAAATTTTGGCCAAGAAAACTGCGGAAGATTTTTTGAAATTACTGGCGCCTTACGCGCCGCATCTGGCCGAGGAACTGTGGGAAAAACTGGGTCAGCAAACCTCTATTCACCTGGAGCGCTGGCCGGAGTACGATGCCAAATATTTGACAACCGCTGAAGTGGAAATAGTTTTCTCCGTCAACGGCAAGGCGCGCGGCACGCAAAAAGCGGCCAAGGGTTTGAGCCAGACCGAGCTGGAAAAACTGGCTCTGGCCAATCCCGCGGTGCAAAAATATCTGGCGGGGAAAACAATTATTAAGAAAATTATAGTGCTGGATAAGATCGTGAATTTTGTGGTGAAGTAAAAGCCGGAATTTTACTTGAAACGGACAGCTAAATAATTGCAACGATTTTGGCTTTTTGGCGATAAATAGGCAGATACATTTTTATTCAAGGAGGCATTTATGGACATTATCGGCAGTTTGGCTGGCAAGGGATATTTGCTTTATCGCAATGGCAGACCGGAAAACACCGCAGGCAATGTGGCAATCGATGTTAATGCTGATGGCAAAATTCAGAAACAGGAAATAATCAGCGACCTGAATGATGATAAAACTATTGCCACAGCTGAACTGCTAGATTTTGTAGTAAATAATGTAACAAGTCTGCCGCTGATAGTAAATATTACTAGAAGCATACAATCCGCGGAAAATATCGGGGATTATTTTCAATATAATAAAAAGCTGGCTTTACTGACCATAGAAAAGGCCAGAAGAGAATACGATATTCCCAATATAGTCCGCAGGCTCAGTCCAGAATTGCTGGACGACAGAGAAGTTGTACTGGCCGCTGTGCAAAACAATGGCTCTGCCTTAAAATACGCCTCGGAAACCTTGCGCGGCGATAAAGAATTGGCTTTGCTGGCTATAGAAAAGGCTATTGGCAGTGTTGGCTATTTGGATTTGGTAAGCAGTCTCAGTCCGGAATTGCTGGATGATAAAGAAGTAGTGCTGGCCGCTGTGAACAGAAATGGCATTGTATTGCGATATGCCTCAGAAACCCTGCGCGGCGATAGAGAAGTAGTACTGGCCGCTGTGAACAAAAATGGCTATGCCTTAGAATACGCCTCGGAAACCTTGCGTGGCGATAGAGAAATAGTACTGGCCGCTGTGAACAGAAATGGCACTGTATTGCAATATGCCTCAGAAACCCTGCGCGGCGATAAGGAATTAGCTTTGCTGGCCATAGAAAAGGTCAGTGAATACGATAGTATTTCCAATCTAGTCCGTAGTCTCAGTCCGGAATTATTGGACGATAGAGATGTAATGCTGGCCGCTATGAACATAAATAAAAATGGTTCTCTCTTAAAATACGCCTCGGAAACCCTGCGCGGCGATAAGGAATTGGCTTTGCTGGCTATAGAAAAGGCTATTGTCTGTGTTGACGATTTAGTAAGCAGTCTCAGTCCAGAATTACGAAACAACAGAGAAGTGATCCTGGCCGCTGTGAGCAAAGATGGCTATGCCTTAAAATACGCCTCGGAAACCTTGCGCGGCGATAAGGAATTGGCTTTGCTGGCTATAGAAAAAAGTGCAACTACTCCACTTCTGACCTTGATAAAAAGCCTCGGGCAAGAATTACGAAACGACAGAGAAATAATGAAACTGGCAATAAGCAAAAATCTAAACAATATTTATTATTTATCGGACAAACAGATCAATGACCCAGAGTTTAATAACTGGCTTCATTCTTTATCTTTGACAGATGATATACGCAGCTATCTGGCTTTATTCGGGCAAAAACCGTCTACAGGGCATATTCCGGCTGATACGGTTATCACTCTGGAGAATTATGCTTCTGTGGCGCTAGCTTTACTGGCGCAGGGTGAGGAGCAGAAAGTGTTGGCGGCCTTTCTGCGTTTGGGCAGTGAGTCGGTGTTTGTGGCAAATGGAGATAATGGCTGGGGCGGAGAGTCCGGCTATTCATATTATTACCAAACGATTGCCCCGAGAAATATAGCTTTATTAAGACATTATTATGCCTTATTACCAAATCCAGAAAAATTGCGGCAAATAATTACGGCTGATGTCCAGCCTGTGGAATATAACGCTAATATTTATGTCCATAATGCCAGAATACTCACAGAGTTATTGGCTGAAACAAAAATAATATCCCAAAAAGATATTGCGCGGCTTTATTTTGAATATTTAGTCCTAACGCGTTTGGGTTTTGCTGGAGAAATCGCCTATCAAGAGCTGATAAAAATACATTCCTTGCCGCATAGCGTTGAGGAATTAAAACAGAATTTTAGTTATCAATATTATCGCTCAGAACGCGAAACTTATACCGGCCAGGAAGTTCAGGACGATTTTTAATGATGCCGGCAAGATAATCCGGATAAAATAGTAAATTTTGTCGTAAAATAATTGCACCGTCATAAGGTTTCTTACGATAGATAGGTAGTATGCAGGGCAAAATCGTTAGTTATGTAGAAATACCCGCTATTGCCGAATTGGACGCAGTGCTGGTGAAGCAGCCAATCACGGCGGAAGATTATCCCCCCATGAAAGGCATTGTTCCGCAAAAAGATTATGCCGACCTTTTTTTGCCGCGTATATTTAACGCGACTCCAGCCTTACAACCAGTAGAATTCTTGGCTGAATTTTTTCCGGAACAATCCACAGGCCTAATAACAAATACAGACGCGTTTACCTTGGTGAAAAAAGCATTTTACTTAGAAAATTATCGATTTACGGATAATTTAATCTGGTTTTATGCTCAGCCTGCTGAATTAATGTTTAACTGGATGGATTCGTCCATGAAAGTCTTTGCCGAAAGAAATGGCCGTGATACAGATAATTCTAAATTAACGCGTTCTATGTATTTATGGTCTGCTTTCGTAAAGATGTATTCGCCTGCCGGGGACATTGCCTATTTTCTGCGCAATATGGATATTTTAAGTTCAAATTTTATCCGCTTGGTCTGTCTGGCTCAGGGTTTTTCTGAAGAATTATCTTTAGCCAATGAGTCTTACCAAAAAGCCGAACTACGCAATCAGGTGTATTTAGAGGTTCTCCGCCGACCAGAATTTTCTGCATTGAGTATTCCAGAATTATTGTCTAGGATGATTTTCAGCGGTAATTGCCTAATCGACACAACAAATCTAACCCAAGATAATCTAAAATCATATGCGGAAAATCTGGCAGACAAAATAATCAAGGAGTCGGCTGCTGGTTTGCGGATTGATGACAGCCGGGAGTTTTTAATTAAAGCCAGCACAGCGCAACAAATTGTCTATGTCCCTGATGATAACGGCGAGGTTGTTTTTGATTTGGCTTTATTACAGCGGATAGTCCTAAGCAATCCAGCCTTACAAATATTTGTGGTAAGCAATAAAGAACAAGTCAGTAATAACGTAAACCAGCAGCTTCTGGAAGCTATTCTAAAAACAGAATATTTTGCGGTTTTATCGCGGAAACAAGCGGCTGGAAGTTTTCGATTTATCGAGATAAATAGCTTTCTGGATGTCCCCACTGTAGCAGATTTATCCCGGCCAGCGCAGGAAATTGTCAGACAGAGCAATCTCGTTTTGGTCAAAGGACAAATGCTTTATGAATATTGTGATATGTATAATTTAAATCCTAATACCTATCATTTTTTTGTCAGCTCTTCCGCGGGCAATAATATGCTTACCGGCGTTAAAAAAAATGAGGCAATCGTTGTGCGTATTCCGTCTGCCGAGTCTAAATATCTGATTAGAAATAAGAAACACGTGGAAAAAACTTTGCTGGATTTGCGAAACTCTTCTCCAAGCTAAGGATATATCGCCAATCTGCGGCAGGATTGATGGTTCGGTTGCCGCCGGGGAAGAAAAAATATTTAAAAAATCCTGCAATTAATTTAAAATACTTGCGATATCTAGGTAGAGTTAATTGCCCTAAAGCAGGGGCAGGTCAAACAATCAAATAATAAAGGAGAATTAGTGTGTTATGTCGTAAGATAATTCGCTATGAGTCTACGGCTAAAAACATTCGCCAGTTGGAGAGTAGCTACCGCGCACTTTATAGAGACAATATGGCCTCTAAATATCACTTTTCTCCTCAAGCTGTCCATTCGAGCCTACTGTGTGTTTTAGAAAAAAGTAATGATTTGAAGATTGACTTCAAAGAATCAGAAAACGTAAGCATGAAGATAGGTCAGGAAGAATTTTCCGGGGTCAAAACAGCGCATTTTTGTGATGGAATAGTTTCGTATATAACCAAGGATGACAAAATGCTTCATTTTTACAATGATCGGCTTTATGACATAACTCCGACATAACACTTAATGTAATCAGATTCAACTATTTCGGTTATAAATAAGGACTGGCATTTTCGACAAGATTATAAGTTTTATCGGAAAATAAATTTCTGTTATACTATCGCCAAAGTCGGTATATATTTACAATTATTAATGAGCAAAGGCGTTTGATGAACAAAGTCCTGTTAGAAAAAATAAGCGAAGCTTTCTCTTCGGTGTTACCTATTACCGCTATCGTTTTGATTGCCAGTATTATCTTGGTCCCGATGCCGGGCAGTGTCATTTTAATGTTTCTCTGCGGGGCGGCCTTGCTCATTATCGGCATGGGCTTTTTTACCTTGGGCGCGGATATGGCCATGACCCCTATGGGCGAAGGAATCGGCGTTCAGATTACCAAAATGTCGAACCTAATATTGGCGCTCAGCATTAGCTTCATAATGGGAGTCATCATCACCATTGCCGAGCCGGATTTGATGGTACTCGCGCTGCAACTTGAGCAGGCGCTTGGTATCTGGGTACTAATCGTTACGGTAGGAGTCGGGGTGGGGGTATTCCTAGCCATTGCGGTGTTGCGGGTGCTGGTCGGTATTCCCCTGAGAACCTTGTTGTGTTTTTTCTACTTCATCACTTTTGGCATTGCGGTATATATGTTTGCCACCGGCAATGACGCTTTTATTCCGGTGTCTTTTGACTCCGGCGGCGTAACCACCGGCCCCATCACTGTGCCATTTATGCTGGCAATGTGCGTGGGTGTCGCGTCCCTGCTCGGCGACAAAGGTTCGCAGGAAGACAGCTTCGGTTTTGTCGCCCTCTGCAGTATTGGTCCCATACTCGCGGTGCTGATACTCGGCCTGATTAACAATATTACCCATGTCAACGCGGGCGAACTAATCAATGCTCCGGCACTCGCCGCCTACACGGACAGAGACATCGTGCTGGCTTTTCTCCAGAGATTTCCGCATATGGCCAGAGAGGTTTCAACTGCGCTCGCCGCCATACTCGTGTGCTTCACGACCTTTCAGCTAATCACGCGGCGTTACCAAAAGCACCAGCTGTTGCGGATTACAGTCGGCTTTATTTACACATTTATCGGTCTGGTAATGTTCTTGACCGGGGTCAATGTGGGTTTCATTCCGGTGGGACATTTATTCGGCAGTGAACTGGCCAGCTCGAATCTCAAATGGATGCTGGTGCCAATCGGCGTGCTTATCGGTTATTTTATTGTTACGGCAGAACCGGCTGTCCACGTGCTAAATAAGCAAGTGGAGGATGTAACCCAAGGGGCGATTACCCGGAAAATGATGTATACCGGTCTGGCTGTCGGCATGGCACTGGCGCTAGGCATTACCATGATTAGGATTATCACCGGGTTACCCATTATGTTTATCCTGATTCCCAGCTATACCTTTGCTTTGCTGCTTACCTTTTTTGTGCCGCCTATTTTTACCGGCATTGCGTTCGATTCAGGCGGGGTCTGCTCCGGCCCGATGACCTCGACGTTCCTGCTACCGTTGGCGCTGGGCGCCTGCGCGGGGGTCGGCGGCGACATGATGCGGGATGCCTTTGGCATTGTCGCTATGGTTGCCATGACCCCGCTCATCGTTATCCAAATGATGGGGCTTATCTATAAGCAGAAACAGAAACAAGCCGCGGCTCTCAAGGAAAAACACGCCGGAGTGCTGGCCGCGCTCACTCCTGAAGAAATTGGCCATATCACGATATACGAGGAGGCCGCTCATGGCTAAAGAAAAATCCTCCGGCCTAAAGGTAAAACTGCCGTTCAGGGTTCCTTTCTTCCACGAGGGAGCAACTGGTACCGCGCGACACAAAACGGCGCCGCCCGCGCTGAAATTTTGTGTCGTTATCATGAATTGGGACAGGGTTCATCTAATCTCGAAACTGCTCCGAGAAAAAGAAGTCCTGTTTCACTTCATCAGCAAGGGCAGAGGGACGGCCACCTCCAATATACTCGATATTTTGGGTGTAGGCGCGGAGGACAAAGGGGTGGTAATCTGCCTGGAACCAGCGGCGCATGCGCTGGAACTTTTGCAGGCAATCCGCGAGGAACTCCATGCGCACGGGCCTGGCGCGGGTATCGCTTTCACGCTGGCTATTTCGGCAATCAATACGGTTATCCTAAGAGGGTTTAAGAAAAAGCACCAGAATATAAAAATTTCAACAAACGAAGGAGGAAACAATATGGAAACAACAAGAAGCGACCTCATTATCTCAATCGTCAATCAAGGCTACAGCGACGAGTTTATGACCGTCGCTAGAGAGGCTGGGGCCCGGGGCGGCACGGTGTTAAGCGCCCGCGGGCTGGCCAATAAGAATGCGGTGAAATTCTTGGGCGTTTCGGTGCAGGAAGAAAAAGAAATCATCATCATTCTCGTCAAACGGGATAAGAAAGAGGCCATCATGCAGGCGGTAAGCCGAGCCTACGGCATTGCTTCCAAGGCGGAGGGTGTCATCTTTTCCTTGCCGGTGGACTCGGTGCTGGGGTTAAGCTCATAAGCGCTGAATCAGCCAAACACTGTAAACCAAAAATAAACCAAAAAAAATGAAACGATTTGGCGTAACTTACGATATCTTAACGTAAGTAGAGCCTCTCCCCCTTTGGTTTCTGCTTGCCAGTTATGGACAAAAGGGCCAATGCTTCCTCCCTCCCCAAAAAAGCATTGGTCTTTTTTGTTTATTCCGGGCAGATTTGTCAAAAATTTGAAACACTGCTACACTCTATGACCATACGCTCAACTAAAAAATAAAATTCAAAGTGCGCGGGGATAAAAAATTAAATGTCGGTTATCGCAATTATCAACCAGAAAGGCGGCTGCGGCAAAACCACCACGACTATCAACTTGGCGGCAGCCTTAACCAAAAAAAAGCAACGAGTTTTGATTGTTGATTTTGATCCGCAAGGACATTCGTCGCTGGGGCTGGGGATAGACAGTCAGCAGATAAAACACACGGTGCAAAATGTGTTGCTGGACGACACAGCGTTTGCCGAGGCGGTCATCGCCCTGCCCGAAAATCTGGATTTGTTACCGTCCAATATCACGCTGGCGGCCTTAGAACAGAAACTGTCCGGACTGACCGGGCGCGAATATTATCTGCGTCAATTGCTGGAAACACAAAAACAAAATTACGACACGATAATTATTGACTGCCCGCCGCACCTCGGTCTCCTGAGCGTCAATGCCTTGCTGGCCGCCGACCGTGTTATCGTGCCGGTCGAACCCGGTAAGTTTGGCCTAGATGGCCTGCAAAAACTGGTGGAAACAATCCAAATGCTCTGCCAAAAAACCAACCATCAGCTGGACATCAAATATCTGCTTTCGCTGTTTGACTTGGAGTCTGAGTTTGCCGAAACATTCGCCCAAAGATTCCGCCGCGATTACGGCGACAGCCTACTACACAGCCGCATTCACCGTTCCAGTGTCATTCGCGACGCGGCACAGGCTGGCAAAGCCGTCGTGAATTTTCAAACGCGCTCCCTGCCCTATCTTGACTACATGGCCTTGGCCAACGAGGTCATTCTCTGGCAAAACCAAGAAATACTCGCCAAGGTCATCAATAGTCCGGCCGCTCCGCCGCAAAAAACACCGCTGGGCGTATGCTTTACCTTGCAGACTGAGGATGCCGAGGCCGTGCATCTCGCCGGGGATTTCAACAACTGGATTCCCGAAGCCGCACCGCTAATCAAGCTGGAACAAAAAGGCGTATGGTACACTTTCCTGTCGTTGCAGGACGGGCGGTACAATTACCAGTATGTCGTCGACGGCAAATATCAAACCGACCCTGCCAACCCTGAGGTTGCCGACTCGCCTTTCGGCGTAAAACAATCAGTGCTGGAGATTGGTTAAACCGCGCGAGGGCGCAAGCCGTATGCTCCATGTACGGCAATATCAGCGCAAAGCATTTTAATCCACGTAGCGGAGGTGTCCAGCAACGCACGGGTGTACGGCGTTTCAATCCACGTTCCTGTATGAGGAGCGACCTGTCCCCAAGTCGGCTGTACAGGCGTTATTCCTGACATATTTAACCTCCAAAAGTGGTGTAAGTCGCGCCCTGCCCAGCGCGTCATCGTATGCCCACATGCGACCATTTTGCCTGAAATAAATAATTTTTCCATTAGATTTTTGAGTAAAAAACTGGACATTGATTTTTTCAGGGAAAATGCTAGAATTTTAGCGATGAGTTATAATAGATTTTCACCCCCCCCCCCCCCCCCCCCATTTTTTCGCTTAGGTACGCCAAAAATCTAACATATTATTGCAAGCGATTTGCAACAATAACCCTGCTGTCCCTGTTTGTTGTCGGCTGCGGGGTAACAAAAGATGCTTCGGGCGGCGGCGGGAGCAGTAGCGGCACCGCGCCGCCAAGCGCTCCGGTGGAGCCTAAGTTTTACACGCTGACAATATCGAGGCGCAAGGATGTAACCGCACCAACGGTTAATTTTTTCGTGGACACGGTGCTGATTGAGAATACCGATTGCCCGCGCTCCTCAAAAGAATACAAGGACCCGAACTACCCATACGACACAAATAATCCCCATTATTGGTTTAAGGACATTTCCTATACCCTGACGGAGAATACAAAAGTTTACGCCGTGTTAAATACCAATATTGTGGGAGCCGACTGGCAAAAACATAATTATTTTAGTTTTGAGGTCAGTAAAAATATTGGGACAGAGAACACCCTAACAAAATATTACGCGCAAGAAAAAGATGCGACGCTGGAGCTCGTAATGACCGCTAATTATATTGTCAGCAGATTTGCTCTTGATTGGTGGTCATATTCCCAGTATGACCCTGACAGCAAACCGCCGAATATTATTACAAAGCCGGAGTGAGCGCATGAAAAAACCGCTGGAGAAAAGATAATTATGTGGTCGTTTATAAAAAATATACAGTCTAATACCGATGTTATTCCTAAAAATGACGCAATGTGGATTATTGGTATTTTTGCAATTATACTAGGATTTCTAATTTATAGTTTTTTCAACGATTTTATTGAAGAAAATCGGAAAGCTAATATAAGAATAACATTTAAGAATTTTTTTGAGGGTTTCATTACCCAATGTGTTGGAGTGGTTATTTTCATTATAGTTTTGTTTTGTATTGTTCTCCTGTTAGATATTGGATATAGAGAAATAACTAAAGAAAAACCCAAGACAGAAGAAAAAGTTAATATCCGTAATTCATCATTGCCATATAAGACTGTAAATGGCTTCCAGATTGAAAGAACTTTTAATGTCGGTAATTATGAAGTTGTTGAAACAATAGATATAGTATCAATGAATAAATATATTGACACACCCAATTATTACATAATAATTGACGACAAAGGCAATAAATACACTCTTATCAAAAACAGCAACAATAATGACCCACTAAACTTATTTGAAGATTTAAGCACAGCAGATTTTGATTTTTGACTTATCAATTTGTAATTGGTGTTGTTTTGGCCATAATACTAAGACTAAGATAATAAACGAGGAGTAAGAAAATGCGAAAACTTAAAATCAACCAAAAGAGAATGTTTAAGCACTCTATATATACCAGTATTGGCTTTGGCGTTGTGGCAACGATTATGGCAGTGTTTAGTGGAGACATTGGAGTATTTTTCGGCTGTTTAATCGGCGTTCCGCTAGCAACGATAATTCCGCTAATAATCATTTGTTTTATCTGGGAGATTATCAGGAATTTTTTAGAGTTCGAGGAAGACAACAACAAATAGGATTTTGGGGCTAAATTTATTTATTAAGCCCGCAACACTTTTTATATTTTTTACCACTCCCACATGGGCATGGTTCATTTCTTCCAATTCTATCAAAGCCAACTTCTGGCATAACATAAGAATGTTTCATAAAATCAATATGTCCAATTGACGGTATACGGAATGAAAAAACTGTTTTTTTGTTAAAATTAGAAATTGCAAAATCACCCACCGTAATAATATCCATTCCTATTAACATATCACATCCTTGGGGAGTTCCTTCTACAACCAACACATTGCTTACCTTTACTTTGTTCGGCAAACCTACATTTACATAATAAAGATTACTCGGAACATCTTTTTCACTAGGGGTGCTTATCAATGTTTTTGACACAACACTTAAATCAAGTTTCCTTGCTATTTCTGGTCTTATTAAAGAACAACTTGCCCCGGTATCCCACAACGCTTTAACTTTTTGGGTTTTATTCGTATTATAAGCATTCTCAATTAAAACTTCTGTTATAAGTCCTCGCAATAACCCATTCTGGGAAACATATGTGAAACTATAACTTTGGCGCTGAGATGTATTTGCCATCTATGCAGCTTTACGTTTAGAAATAGCAACGTTACCCTGAAAATGGTTTACGGCTTGTTTTTTATCCTTAAAACATTCTTGGACTAAAAATGTGCCCAGCTTTTCTGTTGTCAGCGTCGCATCTAAAGCAGATTTGAATGTATCATAATCCCCTAAAACACCTTGGTTTTTAATCACAAGAAACCTATGCCCGTATTTTTTATAAAAAGCAGGCATATTTTCAATAAAATATTTATAGTCTTTATCAAGCACTGAATTATTCATATTTAATCACCAGGTATATTATACCACATTTCCACCCATTTCCAGTATTTTTTAACATGCATAATGTGGTATAATATAAACAGGTGGCAAGTATGATAAGAACATTAAAAATAGCATTAAAAGCCTTGAAAAACTGCATAAAAAAAGAATATGCCAATGAGGTTTTTTTCAGCGATTTGCATGTGTCAGATTTCATTCATTTTGCTTTAGTACAGAAATTAACCAGTTTATTTACTCATTAGAGCAATTATTTTGTCTTTCTTTGGCTAATTATAGAATTTAAGGCTAGGCCTCTATTTTTTAATTCAGAGTTTAATAGTTTCTTTCCTAAGCCAACTAGTGGCCGTCCAGTTTTTATCGCCACTTTATGTACAATCGGAGAAAACGGAAGTGATAGGGCTGCTATTAACGGATTTTTTACAGCGGCAATACCAGCGCCAAACCCAGCCGCGCTAGCAACTTGTTTAGAAAAATCGTCAGCATATATTGGAAATAATCTGTTGAACTGCTCTGCCGCCGCGTTTATTTCCTTACCAAATGTGGATTTAGCCGTATTCAATCCCCTAATAACTCTTTGTCCGGCCTCTGCTTGAGCTGTTTTTAATCCTTCTTTTGTCGCGTTCATTTTTAAGACGGATGGGTCATCAATGGCAGCTTTATATAAATCTTTTTTTATGCCAGTAAGCTTTGAGCCAAGTTTAACTATATTATTTTTATTGAAAATATTTTTTGCTAATGTTCCTCCACCTAACAATGCCGTATCTAAAATAACAGAAAATTTTGCACTATCTATAGCGTCTTTTAATGCATCCTCATGATTGGCTCTATCTAGTGTTCTATTTTTAACGTAACTGCCGGTGCCTATCGTACCCGCTCTTGCCATTATTGCTGTGGCATTATTGACCAAAGGTTTAGCTAACGCGCTAGATAATTTTGCTGACTTGGATATTACTGGCAATGCCCTTAATGCTTGAGGAACTTTACTAGCAGAACCGGCTAAACCCATTATCGCACCCGAAGCAAGAGCTTTGGGTGCGACTTCCTTTAATACCGATTTTATAACATTAAATTGCTCTTTAATATCTAATCCGGTTTCGTCGTTAGGACTTTTTTTATAAATATCCCTTAGTGCATCTGTATATTTTGGATACTTTTTATTATATCCGACAAAGCCAGCGGCAAATTTCGCAGTTTTTGGTAGAAAACTTTTGTCATAATTTTCAGCATCTTTTATATTTGATAATTGTTTTGGCGTAAAGCGTAATTGTATTGCTAAATCGTTTTTCATTTTTCTCCGCTTCTCTAATAAGTCAGCTCGGTTATTATATATATCCCGTAAAATCTCATAATCATCGCCTTCAGCATTTGGGTTTAATGCTTTAAATTTATTTATATTTTCCCTATCAAAATTTTCAATATCTGCTGCTACTGTTGTCATACCCTAACTATACAAAAACATGTAGAAAAGTCTATTAGAATTTTGAGTAAAAAATTAGTGATAGCGTGGTCAGGGCGGAGTTTTTACGCTCCGCCCTGTTTGGGTTAGCGTATAATGCTGATAAGCTCAACCATTAACGCGACCAAATTAAGAAACCAAATTAAAATTGATACAATTCTCCCTTTCCGGCAAATAAAAACCCTTTACCGGCAATTATTCGCCTTTTTAAAAATTGTTGACATTCATATTTGGAGTAGTAAAATAGACTTCGCTGGGAAGTTAGAAAACCTGCTCTCTTGGAAGCCGATGTTTGCGCATCGGCTTCACTTTTCTGTATAGACTTTCAATTCAACCACGCCCCTTTCATTGCTTTACAAAACAGGCGGGGCTTATCCCCACTACAAGATAAGCCCCATGATTTTTGTAGTGGTTTAAAATTGCACCCCCTCTTATTGGTTTAGACCGCAAGAGGTTTTTTTATTTACTCTTTTTTAAATTCGTTCATATCAATCATTAACTCTTGAATAAAACCATTGCCACCTAGTTTTTTATACGCATCATAAAGAGAGTTAGCGGTGGAAAATTTATATATGCTTATCTTCCTATCTGGCTTGCATTGTTCATATATTTGGTATATTTGACTTCTCAATATTGCAATAAAGGCGTTATTGCTGTCAGCAAAAAGCCATTTTTTTAACCTGCCGATAACAACAAAAAGGCCGCCTGCGATAGTCATTACGCAGGCAATTATATTTAATATTTGCTGGATATTATCCATTGCTTAATCCTGCTCCTTGTCCAGTTTTTCATTCAGTTTTTTATAATACAAATAACATTCGTTAAAATAACGAACTTGAAAAACGGCAGAAATAACAGCACTAACAACAACAATTAAACCAGCACCTACAATTAAAAAATCTTCCTGCATAATTAATCCTTTCTTGTTTCAGTATTTAGCATCGTCCCGATTTTGGGACAAAGTTACATCACTATGAGCCTGATATTTTGCTTCTGATTCTTTTTTCTTTCTCCCAAATACTTAATACTCGGCTGGGGGGAAGTTTGTGTAGCTTGTTGTTTTTTCTGTGGCACTTTTCCGCCAAACTCGACAAGGTTCGCTTCATTCGCTTTTCGCGTGGCCTCTATTGCTTCTCTTAAACGCTTTATCGCCCAGCGCACTTCTGATTCAGGGGAGTCAAGATTACCAAATGCTTTCTCGACCCTTATACCTTCTTTATCTGATATCGCGCCGGGCAGAAATTTCTTTATATTCTCTAAAACGTTAAACGCATTGAAAGTCTGGATGAAAGCCGCGTCTTCCATCCATTGTTTGTTTTTTTTATTATTTTTATCAAAAAATGGATTTTTATTTCTCATACTGTAAATACTGTTCTGACCAATTCCCTTGTTGTAGCCAGTATTGAAACGGTCTAACACGTCTTCCATTTTTGTTAAATTTGCTAAATCGTTTTCAGATTTTGGGAGAAAATCATTATATGCGGTTAGAGCGAGGAGCGACCAAAATGGATTAGCAGGTCGGTGCGGTCTGTTTCGTTTCAATCCACGCTCCTGTACGAGGAGCGACCCAGCGCGGACACGGCGACCTCCGCGCCCTGAAAAAATATGTACATCTTGCTTGGATTGGCATTCCTTGTGGTGATGACCAGCCCGGACTGGTGGCCGACCGCAAGCGAGCCGAGTTGCGCACCGTATACGATGCTGTTGTTGGACGAATTTTGGTAAAAAAACCTCAGCCTTATCCTGATGGAATTTACTGTCGCCCCCGTGCCGAGCGCGGGAAAATCCCGGACTGCGAGTACGTCGGTAAATTTTGGCCGCCGTACCCCCAGAGCCAGAGCTTGTTGGTCGCGTTGTACGCGATGCTGGTGTTCGATGCCTGCGATATGGTGTACTGCCTCTGCGTGGACATGTCGTCCGACCACGCCGTCGTCCTCGCGCGGCCAAGGATGCCCGTGATTTGCGCCCGCTCCGGCGCACCCGCCTGCGAGATGTCCTCCACCCTCGCCGAGGGTATGGGACTCTTGATTGCGTACCATATCGGTCGACAGAAACATTGACACCCTGCGAGGGCGGTAGTATTCTTGTAGCGTTTTCACTAAAAAGCAACCGGAGCGTAAAGTGTTTAGGTTTATTTTACCCCCCCCCCCCCCAATTTTTCGCGTAGGCACGCCAAAAACACAGCACATTATTGCAAATACATCGCAATAATAATCCTGCTGGCGTTCTTCTCCGCAGGTTGCGGTAAGACAGCGGAGCAAACCGACAGCGGAAGCTCTGTCGCATCGCCCAGTACTCCTACTCCGCCGCCGGAAACGCCTAAGGTTGTAGCCGAGGACTTGCGCGGGGAGTGGTATTCGGAATATGGAATACAAAAATATCCAGTAACATACGGGGATATATTAAAATCATATGCTGATATATATTTGTATCGCTTCACAATAACCAGCGCGACAATGAATATGAAGAACGGAAACTCTTTTAATGCGTATACGACCGAAAATAGAATTGCCATAAAAGAAACAGACGAAACTATTTATACTTTTACCCGTATTCCCTTATCGGAATATCAGCAGGCTTACGATGATGCCGTTGTTGAGGGAAACCCTGGGAAAATACTACAAGCGCAGCATAGGCTTGATGCCGCGCTGGTGCATACTCCAATAGATTTTACTAGCAATAATGTTACGACCCGACTATGGCGCGAGCCGGAAACATGGCCAGCGGAATAAAGTGTAGCGCGGACTTTGGTTTGAATAAATTTTAGGAGGCTTATCATGGCAGAAAAGAATAAGAGTGAACAGGAATCGGAATTACTTGAATGGAGTGCTTGGACTTTTTTTAAAATAACTGGAATGGTAATTTTCATTGGGATAGGAATTCATAGAATTTTTGTACCGCCGGAAATTGTGGGCGGAGATGCATATAACTATATAATTGGAACTTTACAAGCCGTTTGCTCTTTCATTCTTGCGCTTATTTTAGCTGTTCTGTATAAGGGCACAAATGTAGAGACGATAGTTAAGGCGGAAAAAAGGCCTGAATCTAAAAAAAAATAATAAATACGGAAAGAATATTTTTTGACTAGGGAGTAAGTAGGCTATATGTCCCAAAATGCCATAATAAAAAGCGGAACAGCCATTGATTATGGGTTTATAAAACTACACCCAGACCTTGAAGGTTTAATTTGGATTGGCGACGGAAAATATAAAAACTATTCCCCCGATAAAAACCTTGAAAATACTTTTGAACTTAACGGATTTGTATTTTCTTTGGAATTTAGCAATATGGAAGAGCCGAGTTTAATATATACAAAACTTCCAATAAAAGCGCCAGAAACGCCAGTTGAAAGACCACCATACTGGCCGCGTTATTCTGATATATCGCCGGAACAAAGATTTATGTATCTCCAGCTTTTAACGAACCCATATAATACCAAAACAGATATAGGCTATGTTTTTATTTTGTATTACGGGCTTGAGCGGCACTTGCTACAGGGAAATTTTGAGCGGGCATATCGTCTTATACTAAAATTAAGAGATGTACACAAAAATAAATCTTTTCAGTATTACACAGCTAACGCCCTAATACTTACTGCAAAATTACACAAGCGCGAGGATATGTTGCTTGAATTTTTAGGCTCACTGAATAAAGAATACGAATTGCAATTTTCTGAAAATCTTTTACTGTTGTTGTGTTATGAGTTTAATATTTCTATTTCGCCAAAAATAATAATACGCTTGGCTAAAATATTTGAATTTACGAATACAAATTATATAAAAAAATACCCTGAAATATTCGAGAAAAATTTAAAAGAGACGCTCATAGAAAAATACGGCAATGAGAATTTTTCATTAAATAATGTATTTAATAAAGCGGAACTTAAAAAATTGAAATTATCTGACGTAAATATATTTGCAAATATATCTATTTTAAACAAGACATTTCAAGTTCCGCTTATGCGTGAAAACTTTAGGTTGAAAAACGAACTATATGCAGCCTTGAAACTTGCACACGAAAAAACAAAATCTATGGTTGCTAAAAACAGAAAAAGTGGCAATCCTCTAGCCCCCGTTGCGCCAAAAAAGAGAAGCCCAAAGAAAAAAGAAGCTCCAGAATTATTGGAGCGGGCGCGGATTCAAGCGGCACGCTCCGCAGGTGAGCGACAAAAAAACATAGTTAAATCTTCGTCGGTATATACGGGAAAGCTAACATGGGTACGGGATAAATCATGTAATGACAATTGTAAATATTATAATTATTGTGATAAATCCTATGATGTAAATGATTCGGAACTTGAAAATTGGCCGCCTCTTGCCTGTTGTGGGCGTTTAAGGCCTGAACTTAAATCAGATGCGGAAATATGGGAACTGACAAGGCAGGGAAGTGTATCGCCAACTAAAGAGCAAGATAAAACACAGCAAAAAACCGACACCGAATACAAGCCAAACTTTATTTTCGTCCTGATTATAATTTTGGGATTTATTTTGCTTGTGTTTACCAAAGTACTGGAAGTATTATAAGTTTTTTTTGAGAAAAATCCACTTGCCATTAAAATATATGCATGGCAGAAGATGCAGGTTATATTTACGCTGGAATTGTTTTCGACACTACGCAACTTGAGCAAGGCGTGGTTAAAGCCCAAGCCTCTGTAGATGCAGTCGAGAAAAAAATTAAAAAACAAAACGAAAATATAAGCAATCTTACCCAAAAAAACATAAATGGCTTTTTTAAGGCATGGGAAAAAGGCTTTGCGTCCAGCGGCCAAAGATTGGGGCGATTATTGTCCTCGATGTTTAACCCCTTGACGCTTGGTATAGGGGCATTGACTGTAGCCATAGGAAAAGCAACATCTGCAATCTCTGAAGCCATTAAGCGGCAACGCGATTATAATAAAGCCCTGAAAGATGGCAAGGACATTGCTGCGTCTGCCACAAAAGAAGTTACTAATTATGGAGATAAAGTAAAAACTGCTGGTGATAGACAAAAAGTTTTTGTGTCAGCAGTTCAAAAAGCACAAGAGGCGCAACGTAATTACAATCTCGCTATGAAAGAGGCCTCTCGAATAGACGATGGCGAAAAGCGCAAAGAGGCAGAATTAAATGCCGCAAAGCAACTTAACACCGAAGTTTTTACCAATTTGGAACGGCTCAAGGAATCTCGTGAAAACGGAGAAAAAGAGCTGGAAGCGGCCCAAAAACGGCTTGAGTTAGCGCAAAAATATGGGGGCTTTTTGGGATACATAAATACCAATGCAAAAAGCGCACTTGATACTATGGAGATACAGGTAAAAAGCCTGGAAAAACAAAATGCTGAATATGACGAACAGATAAAAACATGGCAAGACCTTGATGCCGAACAACAAAGCTCCATCAAAAACTCGGAAACATTGACGCGGACAAAAGAGGAGCAGAAAAAATTAGACGATGAGCGAAAAAAAGTTGAGAGCGCAATAAATGACGCTAATGAAAAAGCGGCCATGGAATTGAAACATGCGCAAGAGGATTATAACGCTGGCCACATAACAATCGAGCAGCGCGATGAAAAAATTTTATCCGTAGTAAAGCAACAGCGAGAAACGATGCAGGATATACGAGACACGGCTGCCGAATATCCCGACTTGCTAAAAGAAGCCGCGGACAAGGTCGTTGAGCTTGACGGAGCGTTGGGGAAACTCAACCAAAAAGGGAAGTCCTGGTTTAATAATTTGCTAGATTGGACGAAAGAAAACGAAAACGCCATTACTGCATCAAAAGATATTTTTGTGGCTATGGTTGATTTGCAGACCGCCACGATGAATCGCGCACTTGAAGACCAGTTGGCGGTTGTGGAAGAAACATTAGCCGCCCAGCAGGAAATGTTAGATGCGCAATATGAAATAACGATGTCTAAACTGGAAGAGGAACGGCAGGCCGCGCTTGAGGCCGCAGGGTTTGTGGCGGCCACTACAGAGGAGAATTTATCCGCGGCGATGGAAGCCGCTATAGCTTCCGGCGATGAGGGCGTGATATACCGCGAAAAACGCAGGCAGGAAGAACTGAAAATCAATCAGAAATACGACAAGCTGGAAAAACAGGCAGAACTGGATAAAGAAAAAGCCGAAAAAGAATTACAGGAACAGGCCGCGCGGGAAAAAGCAGACCTTGAGTACCAAATGGCCATGAATACTTGGGAACAGCAACTCATACAGGCTCATCTTGATTTGGCCACCGGAATCATAAAATCATGGGCGCAGGGCGGTGGCTTGATTGGTGGAATTCTTGCCGCTCTTACGGCGGCGGCCGGCGCGATACAAATTCAGACAATTCAGCAAAGTAAACCTAAACAGCCGGCCTTTGCCGCTGGCGGTGTTATAGGTTTGCCGCAAACATACAGTTACGCAAATGGCGGCATCGTGGACAGCCCGACACCACGCGGCGTGGACGCCGTGCAAGCCACGCTTGCTAACAGAGAGATGATACTTAATGATAGCCAGCAGGCTAATTTGTTTAATGCTATCAACTCCGGCGCGGTCAATGGCGGAATTAGCCTGACCCTCAACACAATACTGGACAGCGAAATTATTGCCACGAGAACCATTGAGCTGGTCAATAACGGCATAACCCAAACTATAGATAATCGAATGGTGGTGTAGGATGATTTTTTTGCCGAACGAAACCAAAGAAATGCGCATGTATTCCGAACACGAATACGCTTTTAACCCAGAGGACTTTTGGGTTTATCAGTACAACGCGCCGAGGATATATGACAGTTATTCCCAGCTTGAAGAAGGCTATGCCATGACAGACCTTGACGACACCGCATATCAAAACAACATTTTATTTAAAGGCGACGGAGCGGTAATCACCGGACATTTTTCAGAGCCGACACCGGTCAATAGTTTGATATTAGGAAACTGCAACGGACACTCTTGTCAGTTGTCGCTTTCCGGTCAGGGCGGGACAGAGGATTTGTGGGGCGGCGTAACGGAACTTCTTACGGAAAATAATCAATATTTATTGGCGGAAAACGGTTATCGTTTGGCGGCGGACGGGGATAATCCCGAATTGCCAATTAGCAGACAGCTCGCGCCCGGCCAGTCCCAGCCGTCTAGCCTTGACCAAAAACTATGGATATACCACAACTTGACTACATTTCTGGCAACCGATTTTTCGCTGACTATTTACGGATCAGAACCGGTAAGCTTATGCTATCTTTACATCGGCATGAGGACGGGCTTGCCGAGGCCGGAGACAATATCCGCGCAAATGGACATCAACAGCACGTATTCGCGCAACGCCTATGGTCAGGTATCCGGCATGAGACAGAGAAGCTTTAGGAGTGTTGCGGCTAGTTATCCTCTGATGGACGACCGCCAGCGGCGCATAGTAGAGGAGTATGTAAATAACGTGCAAACTTGCGAGCCGCATGTCATCAACCCAATGCATCACAAACAGGAATATATCCAGCCGATGTACTGCACGCTTGCCGCCAACAAATTGGGAAATCAGAAAAATAAAAACCTGCGCGGCTGGTGGTGGGAAGGCAACGACTTGAGCTGGTCAGAGGCGGAATAATGCAAACGCTTTTGGAAATAAGCTATACATCAGAGCTGCTAATATCGACGATATACGACACTCCGGTCTGGCGTATTTTGCTCTGGCGCATAGGAGAAATGCTGGATTTTATGCAGGATACTTATAATACCACTCCGATAAAAGTTGACAGCGTGCGTGTGGGTTTGCAGCAGTACTCACTTGCGCTGTCTATCGAAGCGGTCAAGGCCGAAGCGCAAACTTACTATATTGAGGATAATTGGTTGTATGTCCACTACAAAGCCCTAGAGGAAAATGCCGAATATGCGTCTGCGCAAGATTGGCGCGTGGACAAAGACTACAATACCACGCAAGGCTTTACCGATGGCGACGCTCTGGTGATAAGCGGCTTTAAGTATCAACCTAGGCTTTCCACTCCGGCGGCGCAAAAAATATCTAGCGACTTATACAAATACGACAAAATGAAATTCAACACGTCCAAACTGACGTTAAATCGCAAATATAGCCCAGATTATTATTATAATTTTTTTGGCAATAAGAGCGTGCTGAAAACGCCAGATGGAGAGGTTATCTCTGACCATTTTATCGAAAAAATAAATATCACGGACAGCACGGTAAATTTTGAATTGAAAGACAGCCGCGCCAGATTGACCGATATGGTAGTCGCGCAACAGCCAGTTTTTTTTAACGAAAACGGAAACAACGTTGTAGACCCGGAAGCCAAAAAACAATATTTGCAAGATGCTGTCGGATATTGCCGAGGCGTGCCGTGCGTGTGCTTGAATGGTTATGCTTTTGATACGATGAATAAAAGAATTTACCGCGCCTGTTTTGATACATTCGTACCCGATAGAAGTCTTATCATGGACGGCAGAGAAATTGCTGTAGAGATTGAGATAGAGAACGGCTGGCTTCCTTTGTCTTTTTCTCCTGCGCCTGACCCAAGTACAAGTGCGCCAATATACTGGATAGAAACCGTACAGGAAGCCGACGAAAAGGGCGGCAGTCATACCACAACGGTTATCTGCGTGCCTATATATGTCGCCCACCCACCAGAGGCCGGAACAGCAATTCCAACTTACCATGATACGCCTCGCAGAGTGCGTGTTACCGGCTGGTTTCACGCGGAAAGATTTTCTGTAGCGGAAAGAGACCATATTACGCGCCCGTACGAAATATTGCGCTACCTCATTGAGCGGTGGTCTAGTCTGCCTTACTCCATGGATAACTGGGACATTGAAGAATTAAGCAGCGAACTTGGCTTGCTAAATAATTTTCCCGTTGGAATTTTTATAGAAAAGCCGACTGATTTTTTCAACATCATCGAAAAACTACAGAATGGCTCGCGATACGGCTGGACATTATGCACCAATAACGCCAAATTGACCGCACGCGTTGACCTGCCACCGCATGACATCTATACGGGGCAAGGACGCCAGATCGCCAAGACCATAAAATCTACCGATATAATGGCATGGCCGGAACGCAAAATCAGCACCAATGCGGACACATACGCATCGTCCATTGATATAGGATACAGCAGGCTCTATAGCGCAAGTGATGAAGAAGCAAACGATATTAGATATATAGATTCATCGCTTGAGACTGTTATTTTACGCCAGCGACGTATACCGAAAAGATTGCAGATAGACACGTTACTTAAAAATGAGATTGACGCAAGAGCGCGTGCGTCTGACTATCTCAATGATTATAAAAATATCAATATCACGGTGGACGGCATTAAATTACACGGCAAAAAATGGTTTGGCTTGCGGCAGTATGATTACATAAATATCGACCTTTCGATTAAGGGACTGGACGTGCAAAAATTCTCGCCTGCTCAACAGGCGTTCCTGTCCGCACTGGGCGTGGACATATCACCGGATAACGTCGGCGCAGAAAAATACGGCAACGATAATATAATTATGAAAGTTATGCAGGTTCAAACCGATATATACAACGAAACTGTAACGCTTAATTTGCGTTCGATGAATTTGTAAAATTTTTCATTTATGTTTTTTCTCTAAAAACCTTTTTGAGAAAAATGACTTCCGTAATAAAATTATAAACAACACGAGAAAGGACAATTCGATGGCCGACGAACAGGCAGTAAAAATCTCCGCTTTACCGGCGCATAGCGGAAACACAATAGCCTCTGGGTCATTATTCCCGATGACTAATATGGCAGGCGAACCGGTTACGGAGAAGCTGACTATTGAGCAGTTGACGGCTGCATTATCGTCAGTAGGCGGCGTGATACTGACTGCTACGCTTACCACAAGTGGGGAAACCAAGACATTTAATTATGGCACTACGACAACGCTTGTTACCACGGATATAAACGGGCTTGCATTGCCTAACGGCGCAGGTGTTGCCTTCGCAAATCTCAATGCAGGTAATACGATTTTTCTGTTTCACTCCGATAATAGTTTTGCGGCGGCAATTACCGTTAGGGTTAAAGTTACGGTCAGCCAGATAACGGCCAATACTATTTTGCTTGAGCCGCCGGTCAAATCGGTCAACTGGGCAAAGGGCGTGGTCGTCCTTGACGGCAATAATATCAACGTGGAGTACTAACATGGCGCAAATGACACTAAACAATGCTTTGGCAAAAATAAAAACTGATATTGGCGACGACGCGATAGCATCAGGCGCGCTGACGGCCACGGACATAGCCACGGCTAAAATCGCGCTGACCAAAGGCGATGCGACAGTAATAAATATCTCCCTGTCGGACTTACAAAATATCCTGCTCAAACGCTCCGCGACGCACGCCAACGGGTCAACCAATTTAAACAACAATGACAATAACGACGGCTTTTCCGCACTGTCTACCGAAACTGACACCAACTCCATAGGCGGTTTAGAAACCAACTCCGAAGCGGATAATCCAGTAGTGGCCGGAATGTATCTAAAACATAACGTAAATACGGACGACAATGTGCGGATATTGCTCATGAATAACGGCACGACAAAAGAGGCTTATTTGCTAAAGAATAAAGCCGTACCGACAACAAGAAATGCTATTGCCCCGAACGACAAACTTGTTAATCTGGGAGAAATAAATACCCTGATCGCTACGGCCTTGTCCACTTTTTCGGACGGCGGTTTGAAAACTCCGGTGTCGCTGGATAAAGAGAGCAACCTGCCGGATATAGCGACAGCGGAAAAAGGCGATTATTATGTTATTGCCGACATGGACGTAAAGTCTCCCGACGTGCAGAAACAAGGCCGCGCCTGGTACAATCCCGATGAAAGCACCACGGACTGGCAGAAAATAGTTGACTTGGTGCAAGCCCCTGACGACGAAACCATCGTGCTTAACGAGGATAGCCAGTTAGCAATTAGCGAAGATTTGGTAGACCTTATCGATGGCGCGGTGCAGGGAAGCCAGATAGACACGTCCGAACCCACCGCAAGCAGCACGGACAATCAACTTACATCGGCTAAAAGATTATGGGAAATGTTCGGCGCGGCATTATCGACGCTGACCACAACAGCAAAAACGGTGGTGGGTGCGATAAATGAGTTGGTGTCCGGCAAGGCCGACAAAGTAACTTCTGCCACTTCCGGCAATTTTGCCGGACTGGACAGTAACGGTAATCTTTCGGACAGCGGTAAAAAGACAGCGGACTTCGCCACGGCATCGCAAGGAACGAAAGCGGATAACGCGCTTCAGCCAGTAACAAACCCGACAGCAGGTAATTTTGCCTCGTTGACTTCGGGCGGAGCGGTGCAGGACAGCGGCGCAAAGACATCTGATTTTGCCACCGCCGCGCAGGGGGGGAAGGCCGACACAGCCGTACAGCCTGCGGACTTGGCTTTTAGCCCAATCCCTGCCGCCCTGCTCACCGCTTTATACGCCGAGGGATTTAACACTTCAGCTTCCGGCAACGCCCTTGCCGCCGCGCTAATCGCGCTGGCCAACAACAGCCAGTATTCAGGCTATGTGAATTTCGAGACCAAGACCGGCATGAATTTGCCCAACACGACCGGCACGGGATTTACCGGCACGCTCAAATTGTACAAATCCATAACCGGCGCTTACGTCCGCGCGGAATTATTTATGGAAGGCGACAGAACGACCATATCCATAGCAGGAGCGTGGGAGTGCAAATGGCTGATAACTAGCGGCAACGCTAACCTGCAAACTTTAAATGCGTATTCCCCTAGAGGCTGGACTAACTTAATGCCGCCAACCAGCATAATAAACCCCTCGATAATTTGGCGCGACGGGACAAAATCCAATTTATTTACTGTCAGCCAGACAGCGGCTAATGTCGTATCTTTTGCTTACACGGCTGGTTCTGCGTGGGCGATCAATACTGCCGGTACTGCGATTTCCTTTCCGCTGTTTCAGGCAGGCACTGTAATTTATGATTTGCAGGGCATAAATGATATAACGCTAACCACCTCGACGTTCACTTTTCAACCCCTTTTAATTGGCGCGGCTATAACAATAGGCGTTCGCATCACACCTACAAATGGCTTGGAGTGGTGTTACAGTATTGACGAGCCAACTGTTTTTAGGAATATTGCGTTTCAAAAATTTATACCAGTTTGTATTATCGACCAGTCCAGCATATTAGTTCCTTTTGACAATTATGTTAATCGCTGGACGGCAAACGCGGCTCACACTCTGACCTACTTTTCAGCGCAAGTGAATACCCTGACGTAAGGAAAATGAAATGGACATCTCGGACATCATCAATTACATCGTTACCATTGTCGGTCTGGGCGCGTCCTTTGTCAGCATTGGTGTGTCCTACGGGTCGCTGAAAAACAAAGTTGAGCAGCACGCCGAGGACATCAAAAACCACCGCGAAAATATCGGCAAGCTGTTTGATGCGCAGCGCGATGTGTCCACGCTCACCGCGAAGCTGGAAGGGCGGTTGGAAGTTATAGAGACCACGCTCAACCGCATAGCCGAAAAGATTGAGCGCGTGCTGGAGAGGTAAATAATGGGCTACAGACCGCAACATTACAAGATACAGGAGCTGGTCAATCCGAAACTCCTATCGGAGTTTGGCGAGGCTAAATGCTGGGAAATGTTAGATGCTGATTTGCTTTACATGGCCGACGCTATAAGGGATAAGTACGGGGCTATCGGAGTTAATTATGGCGGCCTTGTGGACTGCGGCTTGAGGGACTGGCGCAACCCGACGACTGGAAGCAGCGCAAGCGCGCACTGCCATGGCAAAGCATTAGATTTACATATCTTAAACATTCCGCAGACAGTAGGGGCTTATGACAAAGTGCGCGAGGAGTTACTCGACAATGCTATGTTTTTGCGGCTCTGTTTTGAGACCGGCGTTAATTGGCTACACATCGACATAAATAATCGTGAATACCGGACGTTTAGCGCATGAGCCAGATGGTGAGCGACTTTATCCGCAAGGAAGCGGAGAAAGACATGACGAAAAAGAAATTATCGGAACTTACGCTAGCGGATTGTTTGGCGGATAAGGCGGAGCGTCCGAGAAACTGGGAGATAAAAACAACTATTCAAAACGGGGGAAATGAATAGTTTTGTTATGGATTGTGAATAATTGGCCGCGTGCCGTGGAACATTGATATAGGGTTTGTGTAATTTGCGTGAAATAACATTATGCTATAATGTTATAGGGGTTTACTATGATAATCAAAAAAGATGCGCCCAAGGACAAAATGTTGTTAGAGTTTTCCAATGGCGACATTGAAAAGTTCAAAGATGTCATGGGAAAATACAACTTCAAGGATGAGCAGTCTTTGATAAGATTTGTTTTGAGTGTGCTGTTGGTTACAGAGGATAATGAAGTACAAATAAAAAAAGATGGTGTTTTTACGCCGGTGGTTCCCGCCAACCACTCAATAAAAGGCGGCGAACATGTCTAAAAACCCAAAGGGCGTCGATAATTTTGAGCCCCTCAAAGAAATACAATCTACACTTGATAAAATAGTCCACCCTGACCAATTTGCTAAAGTATTCTGTAACGCAGCTAGAACGCAATCAAGTATTAAAGATTGTTTGAGTGAAACCATAAGAGACACGCTATTGAAAGACAAAAAATTTGATAAATATTTTGAAGATGCCGCTAAAAAAGTTATTAAGGAAGACAGGTATTATTTTTGGGTTAATTTAAGCCGCGGGTTTGAAAAGATTTTCCTAGTTGTTCTTGGAGCGGTTATTACTTTCGTTTTTAATCTGTTTTCTAAAAAACTAGGCGTTTAGTTAATCAAGTTCTATATTTTCTAATAACAATCTCACAAACCCTATTCAGTGAAAAAAATATAGGAGCAACTTATGAGCATCTGGGCTTGCCCAAAGTGCAAAGTATTAACAAACACTCCCGTGTGCCAGAAGTGCGGGAGCGCGACGGAGCGTGTCGAGCAGCAAATATCCAGCGCGGATATAAGCAATTATACGCCCGTGTCGATAACGTACACCGAGCCGCCAAAGCCAGAGAATACGCAGGAGAAACCGCAAATGCTAAAAAAATACATCGCCGAAAGCCTTGACGAGATGACACCCAATAAGGTTGTTGGCTACATCATTGCCTTGTGTGGTGTTGTCGGATTTTTCATGCGGTTGGATTCCAGTATAGCGCAGATTTGTATACTTGGCGGCCTTGCGCTGTGCGGCATATCGGACAAAATAGATGCGGATTATTACGGCAAAAAGGAGCAATGATGTGGCAGATAATTATTTTAGTAATCCTTGGCGTTGCTGTATTTGTTTACATCAAATGCCGGAAAGGAAGCAAGCAGCATGATGCGGCAAAAAAGATTATTAGCGAGTTTAATTCTATGTCTGACGCTTCTAAATGGGAACTTGCTCGCGGCCTCGACAGCAGGATTAACGACGGCGGACGCTACAGAGGGGACACCGCCCAAAAGCCTGATCGAGATGCAACTTGACGCTTATGCGGCGAAAGTAAGGTATGAGACGTTAGAGGAGATACAGGCGGACCGGATAAAGGATAAAGAAGCGCAAATACAGCGGCAATGGTGGCTGAATATTGCGCTAATTATTGCGCTGGGTTATGCGGCTGGAAAATAAATAAAGGAGTTTAATCATGGCAGAAATAAGAAAGGCAAGATTATCTATATTTACAATGCAGGAGTGGCTTAATCCAACAGGCGCGGCATACAATCTTGATGGATGTTGGTGATAACGGCATTTACGGCGTGGCTATCGGTAT
The DNA here is from genome assembly GCA_003864475.1 of Candidatus Termititenax persephonae. Taxonomy (GTDB): domain Bacteria; phylum Margulisbacteria; class Termititenacia; order Termititenacales; family Termititenacaceae; genus Termititenax; species Termititenax persephonae. Next base: position 42,437 of record BGZO01000007.1, read on the forward strand.
TGATCCTGCTGATAATAACAGAATAGATATTCGCGTCAGTAACGGAGCGCAAAAATTCCGTGAATTAAAATCAATGGCTCTTACGCTGGAAAATTTAGCCCCGTTATTAAATGGCGTATATCAGCGTGAACTTGTGGCCGGAAATAATATCACTAAAACAGAACAAATACTAGTACAAACGGCAAACGAGGTTGGCCTATACGAGGATTTTGTAGTACAACTAATATCAACACATCAATAATAATCAGTAATATTTGCTAAAATATCCCGCATGGTATAGTATATCGACAGGGAGATAACCATAATGCTTATATGCCCATACTGCAAGCACAAAATCAACAAAGCCGATATAGCCGCTTACCTTGGATCAATAACTAGCAAGCGCAAATCAAAAGCTAGCCGCGCAAACGGCAAACTTGGCGGTAGGCCAAAAGGCGCAAAAGATAAAGCCCCGCGTTTTCGCGGCAAATAATTTTAATTTTATTTTCTAATTTTTTTTTGCAAAAAACCTAAGAGCATTTCGGCAAACTTTTCTATAATTTACCTACAATGACCCTGGTCATCTTTACACCCCTTCCCAGGAGTGCTACAATCATTATGCCTATAATGACTGGCACTCCTATTTTTTTTAAAAGCCGCTGCTACTAACAGCGGCTTTTACATATCACAATATAAGACTTTCAATTTAATCACCTACCTTTCTGCCAGTTAAAACAGAAATTGTCCCAAAAATAAAATTTAGAAAAGCCGGTACTGATAAAATTTGTGTTGAAATTGTTTGACATCTACACACAACCTTTCGTCGCGAGGCATTAGTCGGTGTAGGTGAAGATATTATATACAGTTAGCACCACAAATTTAACTTTTTAAAGCATATTATAGTGAACCAAATATAAAAACTTGATAACATATTGACAAATCAAGTTTGTAGTGATAAAATTCTCATCATGAAAGCTTGGGGTGGAAAACGTAGGGGCGCAGGCCGAAAGAGGATAGACAGGGAATTACAAATTCCGAGGTCTATAGCGTTGAGCAACTTTTTATGGGGCAAGTTTAATAAACTCGGCGGTGTGGTATGGTTAAGAGAGTTTTTGAGAAAACAATAAAAAAAGAGGTTATGGGTTATGAACGAATTAGAATTATTTGCTGCTTATATGTCCGGCAAGGGCTGGAAAGAAATAACAAAATATACTTATAAAATTATCATCAAAAATTTCATATCAAATAATCCTGACTATCGATATTTTGACAGCACAAAAGCCAGAAATTTAGTAAATGCCATACGGCAGACAAAGACACGTAAGACCACAAGGCAAATGGTAATTGTGTTCAAATACTTTTATCACTGTTTAGGACTTGATCCGCAAATATGGAATATCCGCATTGTGCCGGAGCGAAAAATACCAAAGCATTTATCACAAGAAAAAATCAACTGTATATTAGACAACATACAGGGTGAAGACATTTACACAATAAGAGACAAGGCGATATATGAACTTATATATGCTGCAGGATTGAGAACTTCCGAAGTGCGAGACGTAACCATATCCGATATAAATTCAAAAGAAATGTACATAAAGATCGGCAAGAAACGCGCTTATTTTGGCAATAGGGCAAAAGAAGCAATAATAAAATATCTCAATATTAGAGAACAATTTAACCCTGTTAGCGAGCAATTATTTTTAAATGTACATGGCAAACCTATAAGCCGCCAAAAAATACTTTCAAGATTAAAAAAATATTCAGGCTCAAGCCCATTGGAGTTGCGAAATTCTCTAGCCGTGCATCTTTTTGATAATGGCGCGGATGCAAAATCGGTGCAAAAAATAATGCGCTATCGCAGAACTAATCATATAAATCGTTATGTAGAATTAAGCAAGCCATTCAAAGACAAAATGTTAGGTTATGCGAGCCTGTAAACATGAAGAAATAGAAAAAATTTTTAGAGATAGAGACGTGCCATCGGAAACGTTATACTATCTGGCTTTGTGTTATTACTCTGCTCTACGTGTATCTGAAGCATTAAATTATAACGGATCAGAGATAATAACCGGAAAAGGTGGCCATGAAAGATATGTTTATTTTAGTGAAAAAGCAGAAAAATATGGCGCAATTAAAAAACAGAAATTAACCAGATATGCTTTATGCAATAGATTATACCGAGTATCAAAGCGTATTCTCGGCTATAGAATTTCTCCGCATGATCTACGTCGTTCAAGAGCGACAACTCTTTACAAAAAAACTCAAGACATATTAAGCGTGCAAGCATTATTGGGGCATAAGGATACCGTTACGACCTTTCAATACATTGTTTATTCGGATAATGATGTAGAAAAAACGTACCGGATTTGTTTCAAGAGATAATTCTTAATTTCACGTGAAGCCTTATTTTATATGGCTTCCAGCGGTATTATAAATCACAAAAAAATAACACTTGACAAATGTTTATAATGTGTTATTTTAGATGCGGAATTTTTGAGAAACACTATCGACCACTCTGACACCTCTCCGTGGAGCGCAAATTATATCACAACTTTTTTCAGCGAATCTCCGCGGCTAAAATCCACATAACGGTCGATACTTTCTACCAATGATTCCATGCACAGCGCGCATTGGCCGGTTGGCTCGCTGATACAGCGTTTGCCCGGATAAATTTCGTAATTTTTTTTGTAAGGCTGCGGCGTGAAATTGGGCATAAGCACATTAGCGCCGGCTTGCAGTCCGTCCAGCCGGTAATCTTTGTCCAAACTGCCCAGCGCGGTTGTGGCCGGCAAATGCGCATTTTGGGTCAGTATCCGCGTCAAAGCGACACAACGCAAAGTCAGGTCTACGCTGCCGCGCGGCAGGTCTTTTAATTCCGTGGCCTGATGCGGTATGAGCGGCCCGATACCGATCATGTCGAAATCTCTGGAGGCAAAAAATAAAATATCTCCGGCCAGTATTTCCGGCGTCTGGTAGGGCAGGCCGACAATAATGCCGGAGCCGGTTTGATAGCCGAGTTCTTGCAGATCGCTAAGACAGCGCAGGCGATTGGCGAAACTCATCTTCGGGTGCAGCCGTTCGTATAGCGCCGCGTCAGTGGTTTCGATTTTTAGCAAATATCTGTCCGCGCCGGCATCGTGCCAGAGTTTGTAGGTGTCCCGTGTTTTTTCGCCGACGGAGAGCGTGATCGACAAAGCGTATTTTGTTTTGAGCGCGCGGATTATTTCCGCCAGCCATTCCGGATCAAGCTCCGGGTCTTCGCCGGACTGCAGCACTATAGTCTGTATACCGCTGGAGCGGATCAGTCCGGCGGCCTGTATTATTTCCGCTTGGGTCATGCGATAGCGCGGCGTGTTTTTATTCTGCTTGTTAAGTCCGCAATAAGCGCAGCTGCCCTGGCAATAACTGCTAAACTCTACAATGCCGCGCAGCAGCACGCCGTCGCCGCAGTATTTCCGGCGCGCCGCGTCCGCGCGCGCGAAAAGCTCCTGTATTTTTAGCCGGTCGTCTGTTTTTAAATATTCTAAAATTTCTGCTTTATTCATAATTTCAAAGCCCGTAAAGTATTTTGAAAATCCGGCGGCTCCGGAGCGGCGGCCTGCAAGATTTTGCCGCTGAAAGGATTGATAAAACGAACTGCTGCGGCATGCAGCATTTGACGCGGCGCTTGGCGGTAAACGGCATTTTTTAGCGCTGCGGTTTGATAAATATTTTCGCCGAGCAGCGGAAAACCGGCCTGTGCCAGATGCGCGCGGATTTGATGTTTGCGGCCGGTGATGATTTGCGCTTCAAAATAACTGGCCAGCGCGTTAGTTTTGAGCACGCGTATTCTGGTTTCGGCGGACTGGCCGTCGATTGGCTGGTTGAGCGTAAATTTGGCGGAAAATTTTCTCAATAAATCGCCCTGCGCGATTCCGCGGTAATATTTCTCCACGCCAAATTTTTGAAAAACTTTGACGATTTCCGCAAACGCCGCTGCATTTTTGGCAAAAATAACCACGCCGCTGGTGTCTCTGTCGAGACGGTGCGCCGCGCGAATTTGCGGATTTTTTAAATCTTTTTGCAGGAGATTTTCCAGAGAATTTGCCTGCGCGTTGACCAGCAGTCCAGCCGGTTTGTTTACTATTATATATTCGCTGTCTTCCGCGGCGACAACATAACGAACGCTTCGATTTCCACCGGCTGTTCTGCTTAACTGGCGCTGAGCAGCGTGGACATTGAGCGAAGCCGAAATGTCCGCTGTTGTTTCCACCGCATCGCCGGGTTTCAATTTGTATCCCGCGATCCAGACGCGCTGCTGATTGACAAAAACTTTTTTGGCGTCAAGCAATTTTTTGGCCTGCGTCGCGGAGATGCCCAAACTCTGCGCCAAAAAATCTTTGAGCAGACCGGCGCGTTTGACTGTAAATCTTGGCATGGCCTGGATTATACCACTGCTGAATTTGCGGCGCGCTGATTGTCATTTTAGAGGAAATATACTATATTACCAAAACTTAATTGTCCGCAAATCCGGAGGTAATTACAAAAGTGTCCAGTGAACTGCAGTTGTCCAAAGACCTGCAAGATTTTATCAAAACATGGAAAGACAAACCCGGCAATCTCATTATGATCCTGCACCGCGTCCAGCAGGAGTACAAGTATGTGCCGCGTGAAGTGGCTCTCTATCTGTCCAAAGAATTAAATGTGCCGCTGGCCAAAATTTACGGCGTAGTAACGTTCTATCATTTTTTTAAACTCAAAAAACCCGGCCGGCACAATATTCAGGTCTGCATCGGCACGGCCTGCTATCTCAAAGGCGGCGGCGACCTGCTGCTAGAGTTGGAAAATCTGCTCGGCGTGGGCGTGGGCGGTGTGACCGGCGACGGCCTCTTCTCTATCGAAGGCGTGCGCTGTGTGGGCTGCTGCGGTCTGGCGCCGGTCGCGGTCATTGACGGCGAGGTTTTCGGCAAACTCAAAAAAGACAAACTGCCGGAAATCATTGCCAAATTTAAAGACAAATAACGGAGCGCAAAATGGCTAAAGCAACAGTTGCAGATTTGCAAAAAATCGCTCAAGAACAAAGCGGCGTGAAGTCCGCGTATCAAAAAGTCGTGCTGGTCTGCGGCGGCACAGGCTGCGAGTCCAGCAAATCGGACTTGATTTATCAAAATTTGCGGCAGGGCGCGCAGGATGCCGGTTTGACTAATGTGCAGGTCATCAAGACCGGCTGTTTCGGTTTTTGCGAGAAAGGGCCTATCGTCAAAGTTCAGCCGGACGAATCTTTTTACGTTGAGGTCAAACCGGAAGACGCGGCGGAGATTGTCGCCGAGCATCTGGTCAAAGGCCAGGAAGTCGCGCGGCTGCTGTATGACAAAAATAAAAAACCCGGCACGAAAGCCGACGACATCGATTTTTACAAAAAGCAGGTGCGCGTGGTTTTGCGCAATTGCGGCATCATCGATCCGGAGAATATCCACGAATACATTGCCCGCGACGGCTATCAGGCTTTGGCCAAAGTTTTGTTTGAGTTGACGCCGGAACAAGTCATTGAGGAATTGAAAAAATCCGGCCTGCGCGGACGCGGCGGGGCGGGTTTTCCAACCTGGCGCAAATGGGATTTTAGCAAGGCGGCGCCGGGCGCGCAAAAATATATAGTCTGCAACGCGGACGAAGGCGATCCGGGCGCGTATATGGACCGCAGCACGCTGGAAGGCGATCCGCATTCTGTGCTGGAAGCGATGACCATTGCCGGCCGCACTATTGGCGCGAACCGCGGCTTCATCTATATACGCGCGGAATATCCGCTGGCCATACATCGTTTGGAAATAGCTATTAAACAGTCCCGTGAACTGGGGTTGCTCGGCAAAGGGATTTTGGGCAGTAATTTTGATTTTGATATTGAACTGCGTCTGGGCGCGGGGGCGTTTGTCTGCGGTGAGGAAACCGCTCTGCTGGCATCTATCGAAGGCTCGCGCGGCATGCCGAAGCCCCGTCCGCCGTTCCCGGCGGTGAAAGGTTTGTGGGGACAGCCGACAGTCATCAACAATGTAGAAACTTACGCCAATATCGCGGCAATTATTCTCAAAGGCGGCGAGTGGTTTGCCGGCATGGGTACGGCGACTTCCAAAGGCACAAAAGTTTTTGCGCTGACCGGCAAGGTGAAAAATTCCGGCCTTATCGAAGTGCCGATGGGCACGACGCTGCGCGAGATTATTTTTGACATCGGCGGCGGCATCAGCAGCGGCAAAAAATTCAAGGCCGCGCAGTCCGGCGGTCCGTCCGGCGGCGTGATTGCCGAGGAGTTTTTGGACACGCCGATTGATTATGAAAATCTGGCCAAGATCGGCTCGATCATGGGCTCTGGCGGCCTGATCGTCATGGATGAAGATGACTGCATGGTTGACGTCGCGAAATTTTATTTAGAATTTACGGTCGATGAATCCTGCGGCAAATGCTCGCCGTGTCGGATCGGCGGCAAACAAATTCTCGGCCTGCTGGAAAAAATCACCAAAGGTCAGGGAGCTCTGGAGGATATTGAGAAAATCAAAAAAATCGGCAAGGCCATGCAGCGGGCTTCGCTTTGCGCGCTGGGCGGCACAGCGGCCAATCCGGTAATTTCCACGCTCAAATATTTTGAGCAGGAATATTTAGAACACATCAACGCCAAAAAATGCCGTGCCGGAAAATGCAAAGACTTGCTGGCGTTCAGCATTATCGCCGAGAAATGCAAAGGCTGCGGTTTGTGTCTACGCAAATGTCCGGCTGGCGCGATCAGCGGAGAAAAACTAAAACCGCATGTGATCGCTGAGAAAAAATGTATCAAATGCGGCGCGTGTCTGGCGAGCTGCAAGTTTGGCGCGATTGTTAGGAAATAACCTCTCCAGTAAAAAGGAGTAAGTATGAGCAAGCAGGTAAATCTAAAAATCAACGGCAATCCGGTAACTGTGGAACAGGGCACGACAATACTCGACGCCGCGAAAAAGGTCGGCGTGAAAATCCCGACGCTTTGTTATCACCCCGACCTGACTTCCTGGGCGGCCTGCGGCATCTGCATAGTCAAAGCCGAAAACTCGCCCAAGACTTTTCGCGCCTGCGCCACGCCTGTGGAAGAGGACATGAGTATTATCACGCATGACGCGGAAATCGTGGAGATACGCAAAACTGTGCTGGAATTAATTTTGTCCAATCACCCCAATGACTGTCTGCAATGTCCGCGCAGCGGAAATTGCGAGCTGCAAACTATCGCCGCGGAATTTGGCCTGCGCGAAAGTCCGTACCGGAAAGTTTTGCGCGGCCTGCCGGCGGATAACAGCTCTCCCTCGATTGTACTCAATCCTGAAAAATGTATTTTGTGCGGACGTTGCGTACATGTCTGCCAGGAAATGCAAAATGTTTGGGCGCTGGAATTTATCGGCCGCGGCCACAAAGTGCGCATCGCGCCGGCGGCGGACGTTAGCCTCAATGACAGCCCCTGCATCAAATGCGGCCAGTGCAGCGCGCATTGTCCGGTGGGCGCGATTTACGAAAATGACGAGACCGGCAAAGTCTGGACGGCTCTCGGCGACAAAGAAAAATATCCGGTGGTACAGATCGCTCCTGCGGTGCGCGTAGCGGTCGGCGAGGCTTTTGGTTACAAGTCAGGAGAATTATTGACCGGCAAACTTTACGCCGCACTGCGCCGTCTGGGTTTCCGGGCGGTCTTTGACACGAATTTTACAGCTGACCTGACGATCATGGAGGAAGGCAGCGAGTTTGTGAAATTGTTCAAGGAAGAGCCGGACAAACTGCCGCTGGTCACTTCCTGCTGTCCGGCCTGGGTGGATTATCTGGAAAAATATTATCCCGACCTGATCCCGCATTTTTCCACCGCTAAATCTCCGCAGGCTATGCTCGGCGTTCTGGCCAAAACTTATTACGCGGAAAAAAATAAAATTGAGCCTAAAAATATTTTTATGGTTTCGATCATGCCCTGCACGGCGAAAAAATACGAGATTTCACGCAGCGCCGAGATGCGCGCCAGCGGCCAGCAGGACATCGATGTGTCGCTGACCACGCGCGAGCTAGTACGCATGATCAAAGCAGCCGGCATCGACTTCAATAATCTGCCGGACGACCGGGCGGATTCTGTTCTGGGCGAATACACCGGCGCCGGCACAATATTTGGCGTAACCGGCGGCGTGATGGAAGCGGCTTTACGTACCGGATATCATTTACTGACCGGCGAAGAATTGGGCAATGTGGAGTTTCAAGATGTGCGCGGCTTGAGCGGTGTGAAAGAAGCCGCTGTTGACATCAAAGGCACGAAAATAAATGTAGCGGTGGCGCACGGTGTGGCCAATGTGCAGTATGTGCTGGACAAAGTCAAAGCAGCTAAAACAGCCGGACAACCCAGCCCCTATCATTTTATAGAAGTCATGGCCTGCCGCGGCGGTTGCGTGTCCGGCGGCGGACAGCCTTACGGCGCGACTGACGAGATTCGCAAATTACGCACCGCAGGGATTTATCAGGACGACCAACTAGCCGCCAAACGCTGTTCGCATCAAAATCCGGAAATACAAAAATTGTATAAAGATTTTTTAAGCCAGCCTTTGAGCGAAAAGTCGCATCATCTCCTGCACACCAAATATAAGGCGAGGCCGCTGTATAATAGGTAGGAAAACATGAACAAACAACAAACAACAAACAACAAACAACAAACAACAAACAACAAACAACAAACAACAAACAACAACAAGACACTACTAACTGTTTTATATAAAATATTAAAGAAATTTTCTCGGCCTGTTATAAAACTTATTCCACGGGTTGTTTATATTCCATTGGCCAGATTAATGTTTGCTAATATTTATGACAAAACACGGTTTTTGTATAAAAACAACAAAAATGTGTTTGAAATTATATATACTAATAATCTCTGGGATTCGAGAGAGTCTCGTTCAGGCGTCGGCTCGGAGATAGATACCACTAAAACGATCAGAATGATATTGCCGAAGCTGTGGAAAAAGTACAAGATAAAAACTTTTTTAGATATTCCCTGCGGCGATTATAATTGGATGAAAGAAGTAAATAAGGAAACTATTACTTATATTGGCGGAGATGTAGTCCAAGAAATTATTGCACAAAATAAGCAGAAATATGCCCGCGGCAATATATCGTTTGTTGTGCTGGATATAACGCACGATGTTTTGCCGCAGGTTGATATGATTTTTTGCAAAGATTGTTTACAGCATTTATCCTATGAAAGTGTGCGCCGGGCGTTATTAAATTTTCAAAAAAGCAAA
>BGZO01000008.1 GCA_003864475.1 Candidatus Termititenax persephonae
GGTGTAAACCTTGAGGCAGACCCCGCGTTTTTGGGCGCAAGAGGCCATGGCCGGGGATTTAGTTTTGGCAACTTTTTTCCGACGACCTTTTTTTATCAATTGATTTATCGTAGACATCTAAAATCCTTTTTTAAATTTTCGCGCCAACTCACCAAGCTAAGGCACAAACTAATCCCCTCCCGTTTCACGGCAAAAAGGGCGGTAATTATAGGGAATAGGGTAAAAACTGTCAACAGCTTGAGGCCACCGTCCGCACAACACTTATTTTGCTATCTTACATAGCCATCTGAGTCTCACAATGTGCTTGAAATTATGACTGATAATATAATCCAAATCACTTAGCGTGGCTACGGCAATAGGTTTTTCATTTTCAAACAATCAAATTGTTTCACTTTTTTTATTTACGCTATTTGGCCAATGTCTCGCTACCGCGAGACACCTCACCGCAGCATACGCTGCCGCCTCTCCTTGGCAAGGATTGGCAAGGAGAGGCAAATGCAGATTTCCTTGTGCGCGACAGACTGGCGAGGTGTTTTGCCCGCGGCAAAACATCGGAAAACCTAACACCCGGTGTGCCGCGTCTCTCGTGCGAAAACTTGAAATGTCGAGAAGAAATAGAGCAGTCAAGCGTGAAAAAAATCCGGACCCAGTTTTCAATAGTTATTTAGTTTCCGAAGCGATTAGTAAAATCATGTTGAAAGGGTTGCGTTCTAAAGCGGAGCGCATCGTCTATGACACGATTAAACTGCTGGAAGAAAAAACCAAGAAGCCGGGCATTGATGTTTTCTCGGAAGCCATCAATAACATCAAGCCGGTCATGGAAGTCAAGTCCCGCCGGGTCGGTGGCGCGAACTATCAGGTGCCGGTCGAGGTCAGGCCGGAGCGGGCGCAGTCGCTGGCCATTCGCTGGTTTATCACGGCGGCGCGGGCGCGCAAGGGCAAGAGCATGGTGGAACGCGCGACGGCGGAGATGCTGGACGCTTTCAATAATACCGGCGCGGCGATTAAGAAAAAAGACGACACGCACAAGATGGCAGAGGCCAATAAAGCTTTTGCCCATTTTAGATATTAGGGTTTTATTAAGGTATAAGGAGCAGGTAATTGAGCGCCAGACAAGTAGAGTTGCAGAACACACGGAATATCGGCATTGCCGCGCACATTGACGCTGGCAAGACCACGCTGTCTGAGCGTATTTTGTTTTATACGGGCGTGTCGCACAAAATCGGCGAAGTGCATGACGGTCAGGCCATCATGGACTGGATGGTGCAGGAGCAGGAGCGCGGCATCACGATTACTTCGGCGGCGACCACTTGCTTCTGGAATTACCGCAATACCAAGCACCGCATCAACTTGATTGACACTCCGGGGCATGTGGACTTTACCGTGGAAGTGGAGCGTTCGTTGCGCGTGCTGGACGGCGTGGTGGCCGTCTTCTGTGCGGTGGGCGCGGTACAGCCGCAGTCCGAGACGGTCTGGCGGCAGGCGACGAGGTACAGAGTGCCGCGCATTGTTTTTGTCAACAAAATGGATCGCACGGGCGCGAATTTCTACCGCGTAGAGGAGCAGATTGTTGATAAATTAAATGGCCGCCCGATTCCCATCCAACTGCCGATTGGCGTGGAGGATGATTTCAAGGGTGTCTTTGATTTGGTCAGCATGAAAGCGATTTATAGCAAGGGCGAGAAAGGCACGGAGCTGGAATATTCTGACGAGATTCCTGAGGAGTTGCGGGACAAAGTTCCCGCCTATCGGGAAAAATTAATCGAAGCCGCCGCCGAGCAGGACGAGGCTTTGCTGGAAAAATACATGAATGACCCGGCGAGCCTGACCACCGAGGAGATTAAGCGCGGTTTGCGGGCCGGCGTGATTAAAACTGATTTTGTGGTGATGACCTGCGGTTCGGCTTTCAAAAATACCGCCGTACAACCTTTGCTGGATGCGGTTTGTGATTATCTGCCGACTCCCTTGGAGAAGCCAGTGTTTGGCACGAATACCGACAGCGGCGAGGATGTTACGGTCAAGGTTGCTGATTCCGAGAAATTTATCGGCTTGGCTTTCAAGGTGGCGACCGACCCCTTCGTGGGTCGCCTGACTTATGTGCGCATTTATTCTGGCACTCTGAAGTCCGGCTCTTATGTCGTCAACAATACCAAAGGCGCGAAGGAGCGGGTGGGGCGCTTGGTGCTGATGCACTCCAATAAGCGCGAGGAGATTGACGAAGTACATGCCGGCGATATCTGCGGCGTGATTGGCTTGAAGGACACGACCACGGGCAATACACTGGCGGACGACGGCAATAATATCGTCTTGGAAGCGATGACTTTCCCGGAAACAGTCATCGACGTGGCGATTGAGCCGAAGACCAAGGCCGACCAAGAAAAAATGGGCGAGGCTCTCAAAAAACTGGCGGAGGAAGACCCGACGTTCAAAGTGCGTTCCGATGAGCAGACCCAGCAGACGATTATTTCCGGCATGGGTGAGTTGCATTTGGAAATCATCGTTGACCGCATGGTGCGTGAGTTTAAGGTCGAGGCCAATGTGGGCAAGCCGCAGGTGGCTTACCGGGAGACAATCCGCAAGTCGGTGGAGCAAGAGGGCAAGCACATCAAGCAGTCGGGTGGTCATGGTCAGTACGGTCATGTCTGGTTGCGCATCGAGCCGAACGAAAAAGGCAAAGGCTATGAATTTGTCAATGAAATCGTCGGCGGTGTGGTGCCGCGCGAGTTTATCACTCCCGTGGACAAGGGCGCGAAAAATGCCTTGGCTTCCGGTGTCTTGGCGGGTTTCCCGCTGGTCGATGTCAAGGTTGCGCTGTTCGACGGCTCATACCATGATGTGGATTCCTCGGACATTGCTTTCCAATTGGCCGCCAATGAGGCGATTAAAGAAGGTGTACCCAAATGCAACCCGGTTTTGCTGGAGCCGGTAATGAAAGTCGAGGTCGAAGTCCCGGAGGTAAATTCCGGCGACGTGATTGGCGATTTGAGCAGCCGCCGCGGGCGCATTGAGGGCATGGAGTCCATTCGCGGTGCGCAGATTATCAAGGCCAAGGTGCCGCTGGCGGAGATGTTTGGTTACTCCACGGATTTGCGCAGTAAGACGCAGGGACGCGGCACGTACACCATGGAGTTTTCCGATTATGAGGAAGCCCCCAAGAATGTAACCGAGGCGATTATCAGCAAGTATAAAGGCAATTAGAGGTTATTTTTGCCAGATGCAAGACAAGAAAGGAAAAGCTTGTGGCTACGAAAACTAAAATAAAAGCCAATCAAAAAGTCAGGATTAAGCTGAAGGCTTTTGACCATCGCCTGCTGGATCAATCTTCCGGCAAGATTGTGAACACCGCACAGCGTTCGGGTGCGAAAGTTTTTGGACCGATACCCCTGCCGACGGACATCAAGCGTTGGACAGTTTTGAAATCGCCGCATGTCAATAAAAATTCCGGCGAACACTTTGACTTGCGGATTCACAAGCGTTTGATTGATATTATCGACCCGCCGGCCACGACGGTGGATGCGCTGATGAAACTGGACTTGCCAGCGGGCGTGGATATCGAAATAAAAGTACAGTAAAAGAGGCTGAATAATGAAAAGTATTTTAGGCAGAAAAATTGGCATGACACAGGTTTTCACGGCTGACGGTTTGGCGCAGGCCGTAACCGTTATCGAGTGCGGCCCGTGCGTTGTCCTGCAAGCCAAGAAAAAGGACGGCCCGGACGGCTATTCCGCTTTGCGCCTGGGTTTTCTCGACCAGAAGCAGGCGAACAAAGCCGACCTCGGCAGCGCCAAAAAGGTTAATCTCGAAAAGGCAAAAAGATATATTCGTGAAGTGCGTGTCCCCGCTGCGCTGGATATTCCCGCTGGCTCGGTCATCGATAGCTCGCTGTTTGTGGCGGGTGAGAAAGTTTCGGTGTCCGGCACGAGCATCGGCAAAGGTTTTCAGGGCGCGATTAAGCGGCACGGGTTCACGATTGGCCCGCGCAGCCACGGTTCAAAAAACAATCGCATTACTGGTTCACAGCGTTTCATGGACCGGGGCGGGCGCATCCCGTCGGGCGCAAAAATGCCTGGACATATGGGCGCGGAGCGTGTTACAATTCGCGGCCTCAAGGTTGTTGAGGTTTTGCCAGACAAAAATGTTATTCTTGTCAGCGGCGCTATACCGGGCCCGAAAAACGGGTTGGTTGTTGTAAGCAACCGCCATGCCGAATACGACGCTGGGAAAATAGCGGTAAAATAATAAAAGGATTAGAGAGCAAATGACGGCAGAAATGAAAGTGTTTGATTTGACTGCTCAGCCAGTTGGATTGATAACGCTCAATGAAAAAGTGTTCAACGCCAAGGTCAATAAGGGCTTGGTGCATCTGGCGGTTTTGAGTTATTTGGCGGCGCGCCGGGCCGGCACGCACAGCACTTTGACCAAATCAGAAGTGCGCGGCGGCGGACGCAAGCCCTTTGCGCAAAAAGGCACGGGCAATGCCCGGCGCGGGTCGAGCCGCTCCCCGTTGATTCCCGGCGGCGGTGTGGCGCATGGGCCGCAGCCGCGTGATTATGCTTTTGTCATGACGAAGAGCATGAAAAAAGCGGCGTTGCGTTCCGCGCTGACGGATAAAAAAGAAAATATGATTGTTTTGAAAAATTTGGACATCGCCCAGCCGAAGACCAAAGAAATGCAGAAGGTCTTGCGGAGTTTTAAATTGGCGGACAAGGCCTTGTTTGTGGATGAGACTTTGCCCGTTAATGCTGCGCGGGCGGGGCGGAATATTCCGGCCATCAAGACCGAGAATGTGAAAAATCTTACGGTTTATGATTTGCTGAAGCACGACAAATTTTTTGTTACCGAGGCGGCTGTGCGTAAACTGGAGGAAATATTGGCATGAGTTCTCTATATGCAGTGCTGGTTAAGCCAGTCATAACGGAAAAAAGCAATGTCGCCTTGGGTAAAAATGTTTATACCTTTATCGTGCGGCGCGGTGCCACCAAGGTTGACGTGCGCAACGCGGTTGAGAAAATTTATGCCGTCAAGGTGGCCAAGGTAAATACGCAAAATGTCGAGGGCAAGAAACGCCGTTATGGACGGATTAGCGGTCAAGAGTCCGACGAAAAAAAGGCGATTGTTTACCTGTCCGCCGGGCAAAAGATTGACGCTTTGTTAGGTTAAGAGGAGAAAAAATGGGCGTGCGGAGAATAAAACCTATTTGTAATGCCAGCAGAAATACGATTCTGTATGATTTTGCTGAGTTGACGGCGGATAAGCCGGAGAAAAGTCTTTTGCGGGCGGCCAAGAAAACTTCGGGACGCAATAATCAGGGCAAAATCACTTGTCGGCACAAAGGCGGCGGCCAGAAAAACTTTTTCCGTCTGATTGATTTTAACCGCCAAAAGGACAATATCCCAGCCAAGGTCGTTTCGATTGAATATGACCCCAACCGCACGGCGCGTATCGCCTTGTTGAGTTACGCGGACGGCGCCAAGAGTTATATTCTCGCCCCGCGCGGCTTGCAGGTCGGCGACACGCTGTCCTCTGGACAGGACGCGGATATTCGTCCGGGCAATGCTTTGCCGCTGGGCGCGATACCCGTCGGTACGGTCGTGCATAATGTCGAGTTGATTGCTGGCCGGGGCGCACAGTTGGCGCGTTCGGCGGGGACCTCGATTCAGCTCATGGCCAAAGAGGGCGACTATGCGGTTTTGCGTATGCCGTCTTCGGAGCTGCGCTTGGTGCGGCTGGAATGTCGTGCGACGGTCGGCGTGGTTTCCAATGAAGACCATTTCAATATCAAACTGGGCAAGGCGGGACGCGCCCGCTGGAAAGGTTTGCGCCCGGAAGTCCGCGGCTCCGTGATGAATCCGGTGGAGCATCCGCACGGCGGCGGCGAGGGTCGCGCTCCGGTCGGGCATCCCGGCCCGATGACCCCTTGGGGCAAGCCGGCTCTGGGCAAGAAGACCCGCAAGCTGAAAAAACCGTCGACGAAGCTGATTATTCGCCGCAAAAAGAAATAAGGAGAGGTAAATGTCTAGGTCGTCTAAAAAAGGCCCGTTTTGCGATGAGCATCTGTTGCGGAAAGTGCAGAAGCTGAACGAGGCTGGCGAGAAAAAACTAATAAAAACTTGGTCGCGCCGCTCGGCGGTTTTCCCTGATTTTGTCGGGCATACCATCGCGGTGCATAACGGCAATAAGCATATCCCGATTTATATTACAGAAAATATGGTCGGACATAAGCTGGGCGAGTTTGCGCATACGCGGACATTTAGGGCGCACGGTGGCACACAGAAAAAAGAAGAGGGACACGCATAATGGCGGAGAAGAAAAATGAGAAGACAGCGGCGGCGGCGGAAGTGGTTAAGAGCCAGCCCCTGATTAAAGCGGAGGCGAAAATGGTGCGCATCTCGCCGCGCAAGGTTGGCCGTATTTTAAAATTAATCCGCGGTAAAAAAGCCGCGGCGGGCTTGACGGTTTTGCGCTTTTTGCCACATTCGGCGGCGCGTTATATTGAGAAAGTACTGCATTCGGCGATTGCCAACGCCGAGCATAATAACAAGCTGGCGAAAGACAATCTGGTTATCGCGCAGGCGGTGGCGAATAGCGGAGTTCTCTTGAAGCGTTGGCGGGCGGGCGGCAAAGGCCGCGCCCAGCGCATAAAAAAATACACTGCGCATATTCGGATTGCCGTCCAGGAAGGGAGCAAGTAATGGGGCATAAGTCGGATCCGCGCTCGTTGCGGCTGGGCATTAATAAAGAATGGGATCGCGTCTGGTACGCTTCCAAAAAAGATTTCCCGAAATTCTTTTTGGAAGACCAGCAGATTGAAGATTTTGTCAAAACCAAGCTGAATAAAGCAGGTATCTCGCGCGTGGTTATTCGCCGCCGGGACAAGGACAAACAGGTTACGGTCGATGTTTTTACGGCGCGTCCCGGCATGATTATCGGCAAGGGCGGACAGGATGCCGAGATTTTTAAACAACAGCTGAGCAGATTAGTCGGCAAGACCGTGCAGTTGAATATCAATGAGTCCGCCAATGTAAATACCTGCGCCGTTTTGCTGGCGGAAAATGTCGCCTCGCAGTTGGAGCGGCGTATCGCTTTTCGCCGCGCCATGAAGCAGATTATTACCAAGGCTCTGAAGTCCGGCGCACAGGGCATTAAAGTGATGGTGTCCGGTCGTCTGGCTGGCGCGGAGATTGCGCGCACTGAATGGTATCGGGAGGGGCGGGTGCCTCTGCATACTTTCCGGGCGGACGTGGACTATGCCGTGGCGGAGGCGCAGACTACTTACGGCAAGATTGGCGTGAAAGTTTGGGTTTACAAGGGCGATATTTTGGATAAAAAAGATGTGAAATTGGAATTGCGCCCGGCGGATGTGGAGATAGAGGAGGAAAAAGAAAGTGTTAATGCCTAAGCGCACCAAGTACCGCAAGCAGCAGCGCGGCAAAAACCGCGGCGTGGCTTCACGCGGCAACAAAGTGTCTTTCGGCGAGTATGGCTTGATGTCGCTGGATAATTGTGCCTTGACCAGCCGTCAGATTGAGGCGGCGCGCAAGGCCATCACGCATCATGTCCTCAAGGGCGGCAAGATTTGGATTCGCGTTTTTCCGGACCATGTGGTTACGCAGCGTCCAGCCGACTCGCGCATGGGCAAGGGCAAGGGTGCGCCCGTCTTGTGGGTAGCCAAAGTCCGCGCGGGCAAGGTGTTATTTGAGGTAAGCGGTTTAAACAACGAGACTGCGCAGAAGGCTTTGGCTTCAGCCGGGCATAAGCTGCCCTGCCATGTGAAGTTTGTGGCGGCAGAGTAATTGAGGAGCAAGAATGTTGACTTTAGAAGAGATTAGAAAAATGGACAGGGCCGCGCTGGAGCAAAAAGTCGCGGAGTTAAAGAAAGAATATTTTGAAAAAAAACAAAAATTGTTGCGCGGCGAGCATAAGAATATCGCGGAGTTTAGGCAAATCCGCCGCACGATTGCCCGGCTCTTGACCGTGGCGCAGACTTTGCCGCCTGTGGTCAGGGAGCGGAAGATTGAGACTGGCGGGGAGAAAAAACCGGAAGAGCCGGAAAATAAAAAAGATAAAAAAGAGATAAAGAAAGTTAAGCCCGCCACCCAAAAAGAACCGAGACATGAAGCCAAGGCGGTAAAGGAAAAAGCAGACAAAGAGCCGAAGAAAGAAACGAAAAAAGAGACAGAAAAGGCTGAGAAAAAACCAGCCAAGCCAGCGGTCAAGAAGACCGCCAAAAAGGAGAAACGTAAATAATGCGCGGGACAAAAAAAGTTCGTCGGGGAATCGTGGTCAGCAGTAAGATGAGCAAGACGATTGTGGTGCGGGTCGACACGCAAAAAGCGCATCCGCAGTTCGGTAAAATCATCACGGTCAGCAATAAGTTTCATGCCCATGATGAGCAAAACACTGCCCAGCCGGGCGATGAGGTTTTGATTATGGAGACGCGCAAATTGAGCCGGACTAAGAATTGGCGTTTGGTGGAGATTGTGAAAAAGGGTGCCAAGTCCTTGGAAACCAAGGTCGAGAACAGTTTGGACAATATCGATAAGCTATAGGAGAAGCGGGCATGTTACAGCGTGAGTCAAGAATGGTAGTGGCGGATAATAGCGGGGCGCGTGAGGCCTTGATTATGCATATTCCCGGCAATTCTTACCAAAAAGAGGTGTCGGTCGGCTCAATCGTTACCGTCGTGATAAAAAAAGCCTCGGTGGGCATGACGGTCAAAAAAGCCGAAGTGCAGAAGGCCGTGGTGGTCAGGACGAAAAGGCCGTTGCGCCGTCCGGACGGCACGTATCTGCGTTTTGACGATAACGCCTGCGTGATTATCGACCCGAAAACTAAAGAACCGAAAGGCACGCGTATTTTTGGGCCGGTGGCCCGTGAATTGAAAGACCGGGGTTATGCGAAAATTATTTCGCGCGCCTCGGAAGTGTTGTAGGAGACGGCATGGCAAGCAAGATAAAAAAAGGCGATTTGGTCAAGGTCTTGTCCGGCAAGGACAAGGGCAGACAGGAAAAAGTGCTGGAGGTTTTCCCGGCGAAGCAGACCGCGCTGGTGGAGAACGTCAATAAAGTAAAGAGGCACACCAAGCCGACGCAAGCACATGCGGGCGGCATTATTGAGAAGTTACTGCCGCTGGCGGTGTCGCGCCTGCAGTTGGTCTGCCCCTCCTGCAAAAAAGCTGCGCGGGTGGGCTTCAAAGTGGTCAAAGAGCAGAAAGTGCGTTATTGTAAAAAGTGCGACGCGCCAATTGATAAGAGCGGCAAGTAATTAAAGGGAGCGACAATGTTGGATTTGAAAGAATTATATAAGCAAAAAGTAGCTCCGGCTCTGTTGCGGGAGTTCAATTATACTAACCCGATGATGGTGCCGAAAATTACCAAAGTGGTGGTCAATCGCGGTTTGGGTAAAATCGCCACGGAAAATGCGAAAAATGTGGATATTTTTGTGGACGAACTGCAGCAGATTACGGGGCAGAAAGCCGTGGTTACAAAATCCAAAAAGTCCATTTCTAATTTTAAATTGAGGGAAAATCTGGCGATTGGCTGTAAGGTTACACTGCGTAAGAATAAAATGTACGATTTTTTGGCGAAGCTTTTGAATCTGGCTCTGCCCAAGGTGCGCGATTTTCGCGGGGTGCCGAGGAATTCTTTTGATGGCCGCGGCAATTATTCACTGGGCATTCAGGAGCAGATTATTTTCCCGGAGATTAGATTTGAGCAGGTGCAAAAATTGACTGGCATGGACATCACGATTTGCACCACCGCCCGGACCAATAAAGAAGCCTATTTCCTGTTGGAAAAAATGGGTATGCCGTTTAGAAAATAAATCAATTTTTTTAAAAGAGGAGAAGTTAATGGCCAAAACGTCAATGAAAGAAAAAGCGAAAAGGAAACCCAAATTTGGGATTCGGCGGCACAACCGTTGCCAGATTTGCGGCAGGCCGCGCGGGTTTATTCGTTTTTTCAATATTTGCCGGGTTTGTTTTCGGGAATACGCGGCGCAGGGCAAAATCCCTGGTGTGCGCAAGGCAAGTTGGTAAGGAGAAAGTATGGCAACGACAGATTCTTTGGGAGATATGCTGACAATAATCCGCAACGGTTCGTCCGTCGGCTTCAAGCAGGTCGAGATGCCGTTTTCAAAACTGCGTCAGGCGGTTCTGAACGTGATGAAGCGCGAGGGATTTATCGGCGAGGTGGAGTCTTATCAAAAAGAAGGCACGCCGCATTATTATTTGAAAGTAACCTTGAAATATGGCCCGGCGGGCGAGAAAGTTTTGCATCATCTCGAGCGCCTGAGCAAGCCTGGCCGCCGTGTTTACTTGCCGAAAGACAAGATTCCGCGGGTGCGCAACGGTTACGGCACGATTGTTTTGACCACGCCAAAAGGCGTATTGTCCGGCAAGGAAGCCCGCCTCAAAAAAATCGGCGGCGAAGCGATTTGCCGGATGTGGTAGGGAGGCTGGCATGGGACGTGTAGGTAAAGCACCGATAGTGGTTCCGCAGGGCGTGGATGTTAATATCCAAGACGCGGGCGTGATTTATAAGATTTTGGTCAAAGGGCCGAAAGGAACTTTGTACCAGGATTTTCGCAAGGACATCAGGATTGAGAAAAAAGAAAATAACGTGGTTTTGACCATGACCAATGAAGAGAAGCAAACCGCCGCCTTGCACGGCACCTACCGTGTCTTGCTCAATAATATGGTCGACGGGGTGACCAAAGGTTTTGTCAAAACACTGACTTGGGAAGGCGTGGGTTATCGTATGCAGCCCAAGGGCAAGGGCTTGAATATTCAAATGGGTTTTTCCCATGACGTGCCGTTTGACGAAGTGCCGGGCATCACTTTTAAGGTGGATAATAATGTCCTGACTATCGAGGGTGCGGACAAGCAGTTGGTCGGACAAGTTGCCGCCAATATTCGCGCGATTCGCGGGCCGGAGCCTTACAAGGGCAAGGGTATCCGTTACTCTGACGAGGTTATCGTGCGCAAGGCTGGTAAAGCCGCGAAGTAATAAGTTAAAAAAGTTAAAAGGTTAAGCTGGAGAGGAAAAATGGCTAGATTAAATAAAATACTGGGGAGAGCCAGAAAGGTCAGAGGCACAACGGAGCGTCCGCGGCTGACTGTGCATAAGTCCATCCGCCATATTACGGTGCAGGTCATTGATGACACGAAGTCTGTAACCTTGGCCTATGCGATGTCTGGTCGGGGCGAAAAAAATAATATTGAGGCGGCTAAGCAGGTCGGCACGGCTATTGCCCAGAAAGCCCTTGCCGCCGGGATAAAAAAAGTGAATTTTGACCGCAGACGTTATTTATATCATGGCAAGGTCAAAGCCGTGGCGGAAGCCGCCCGAGCGGCTGGCCTAGAGTTTTAAGTTTAAGGAGCGAACATGTCGGAAAAAGATTTTAACGCGAGGAATACAGACCAGCAGGAGAGGGTTATCTCCATTGACCGGGTAACCAAGGTGGTCAAGGGCGGCAAGAATATGCGTTTTCGCGCGGCGGTCGTTGTCGGGGATTTGAAAGGCAATGTCGGTTTTGGCGTGAGCAAGTCTATCGAAGTTCCCAAAGCTATCCGCAAGGCTATCGAGTCGGCCAAAAAATCGCAGATTGCGGTTAAGTTTTTTGGCACAACTATCCCGCATGAGATAGAGGGCAAGTACGAGGCCTCGCGCGTGGTGCTTAAACCAGCGCGTAAAGGTACGGGCGTAATCGCGGGCGGCGCAGTCCGGGCGGTGCTGGAGTTGGCTGGCATCAAGGATGTGGTGGCCAAGTCCAAGGGGTCTTCCTCTCCGGTCAATGCGGCGCGCGCGACTATCTATGCCTTGAACAATTTGCTGAACCAAAAGACGGTCGAGGATTTGCGCGGCGTAAAGCTCTCGACTTACAATACCAGTGAGCGGACGATTTTTTACGGGGAACAGACTTATACTATTGATGCGTCGGCACAGGCCGTCGCGGAACAAAAGGGAGAATAATAATGCTAAGGCTCAATCAGCTCCAAGCCAATCGGGGTGCGAGAAGAAAAACCAAGCGTTTGGGGCGCGGTCATGCTTCCGGTACTGGTCAGCAGGCGGGACGCGGCCACAAAGGCCAGGGTTCACGCGCGGGCGGCGGCGTGTATATCGGCCACGAAGGCGGGCAGAAGCCGCTCTACAAACGCACGCCCAAGCTGCGCGGTTTTCGTCCCAACAATAAGCTCGTTTATGCAGTGGTCAATGCCGCCAATCTCGAAAAAGGGGCAAAAGACGGTGTGGTCAATCTGGCTTCCTTGCAAGGAGCGGGGCTGGTGCGTAAAACCGCCAGTTTATTAAAAGTTCTGGGCAATGGCGAGGTGAAAGCCGCCTTGACGGTACGGGCGCACGCCTTTTCCGCCGTGGCCAAGGACAAGATAGAAAAATCCGGCGGTCAGGCAGAAATATTGTCCTTGCTGGCGGAAAAAGCCCAGGCCTAAATCAGCTGTAAGTTTTAAGGTTGCCAAAATCTTTTTGGACAAACTGCCAGAACCTATTTATAATGGGCCAGTTATTTTGGCGAAAGAGAAAGGAATAAGTTTTGTTATCCAACCTCAAATACATTTTCCAGCTTCCTGATTTGCGTAAAAGGCTGTTTTTCACCTTGGCGATGATTGCCGTCTCGCGTATCGGCGCGTTCATTGCCCTGCCCGGCATCAATACCTCCGGTTTGAAAGCATTATTTGCGGCAGGCGGCGCGGGTAATTCTTCGTTGCTGGGTTTTGTGGATTTGTTCTCGGGCGGTGCCTTGACGAATTTTTCGATTTTTTCCATGGGCATCATTCCTTATATCAATGCCTCGATTATTATCCAGCTCTTGACGATTATCCTGCCGTCCCTCAAGGAGCTGGCGCAGGAAGGCGAGGGCGGCAGGAAACAAATTTCACAGTACACGCGCTATTTAGCGCTGGGCTTGGGTTTTTTTCAAGGCTTGACGGTGGCAATCAGTTTTTTGAATACCAATTTGATTTCCATTAACACGGGCTATCTGTCCTATTGGTGGTTTGTGCTTACTTCGTCGCTGACGATGATGGGCGGTACGGCTTTTCTGATGTGGATTTCCGAGTTAGTTACCGCCAACGGTATTGGCAATGGCGCGTCGTTGCTAATTTTTACGGGCATCGTTTCGCGTATGCCGGCCTATATCTCCGGCACAATGAAAGTTCTGTTGACTCCTTCGTCTTATGTGGGCTTGTTTTTCTTGATTGCGGTGCTGGTCTTGGTCGTGGTCGGCATCGTGGTGGTGCAGGATGCCCAGCGCAAGATTCCCGTGCAGTATGCCAAGAAAATCGTCGGCAATAAAATGTACGGCGGGCAGGCAACTTATATCCCTTTGAAAATCAACCAAGGCGGTGTGTTGCCGATTATTTTTGCGTCCTCGGTGCTGATGTTCCCTGCGATGCTGGCTCAGCTTGCCCCTTTTTTGGCGGGTCTGGCGCAGGCCATCCAGCCGGGTAGCGTCTGGTACATGATTATTTTCGCGGTGCTGATTTTCTTTTTCACTTACTTTTATACAGCGATTACTTTCAATCCGCGGGAGTTGGCAGACAATATCCAAAAATACGGCGGCTTTATTCTCGGCGTGCGTCCCGGACAGCCGACCGTGCAGTATCTGGACAGCATCATCTCGCGGCTGACTTTTGTCGGCGCGACGTTTTTGGCGCTCATCACGATATTGCCGACCGTTACGGCGAATGTTACCAAGATTTATACGTTCATGGGCTTGGGCGGCACGGCTCTGCTCATCATGGTCGGCGTGGCTCTCGACCTCATGCGCCAGATTGACATGGTGGTCGTGAACAGCAAATACGAGGGTCTGATTAGATGACCCAAGACTTGATTATTCTCGGTGCGCCGGGCGCAGGCAAAGGCACTTTGGCGGTGGATTTATGTCCGGCTCTGGGCATTAAGCATATCTCGACTGGCGATTTATTGCGCGAGGTTATCGCCTCCGGCTCCCCGCTGGGACAGGAGATTGACGGTTATGTGAAATCCGGCGCACTGGTTCCCGATGATTTGATTGGCCGGATGATTAAGGATACTTTGGCCGCAGACGCTTGTCGGCAAGGTATTTTGCTGGACGGTTTTCCGCGGACGATTCCGCAGGCGGAATTGCTGGAGAAAATCTTGGCGGATTTAGGCCGCCCCATCTCCGCGGTGTTTTATCTGAGTGTGGAGCTGGACAGAGTGATTCGCCGCTTGGTCAACCGCGTTTCCTGCCAGCAATGCGGCAGACCCTATCATCTAATCAATCTTCCGCCGCGCCAAGCCGGGATTTGCGATGTCTGCGGCGGCGTACTCCGGCAGCGCGAGGACGATAAGGAAGAGACGATTCGCAAGCGTTTTGCCACCTTCTTGGAGAAAACCCAGCCGCTGATTGATTTTTACCAAAACAAAAATCTGCTGGTGGAAGTTCAGGCCAGTGATGACCCGCAGGTGGCTCTCAATTTTGTCTTAAAATATTTGGCGCGTTAGACAATTTGCCTATTCCCAGTTGGTAGACCCTTAGAGTTTCTTGTCGTGTTGGCTAAAACATGCTACTATTCTCCGCGCTATTTGAGGAAAGTCCGGTGCGAATCCGGCGCTGTCCCGCAGCTGTAAGCCGTGTCCACGAGATAAAGGAAAATTATTTCGTCCAGACTGGTCAAGTCAGAACACTCATTTAGTAAATATATCCCGCGGAGGAAAACCATGAAGAAGTTTTTGGTGTTAAGTGTTTTTATTCTGGGTTATGCTTTTTCCCAAATTTATGAGGCGGAAGGAATCACGGTGGTCGGCAAGCGGCTCTATGACGGCTCGTTGCGAGCCGGATATTACGGCGCTGCACAGATAATCACTTCCGAGAATATTGCCGCAGTCGGTGCGCAGACCGTGCCGGATGTCCTGCAGAGATACGGCATCGCCAAGTACAGTAATGGCGGAAGCAGTCCGCTGGATTGGACGCTCAATTGGCACGGCTTTACTAAGGGGCAGGAGGTTGTCGTGATTGTTGACGGCCTGAAAGTCAACGAGGCCTACGGTAATGAAATTTATTGGCAGAATATCAATATTGCCGATGTGGAAAAAATCGAAATCCTGCCCGGGGCAAACTCCGCGCAGTACGGTTCCGGTGCCTTTGCCGGGGTCTTAAATATTGTAACTAACAAGTCCCCGCGCAAGTCTGCGACACTGGAAGCAGGGAACTATGGTTACAATCGTCAGAATATAGTTTACGGCGATATTGTTGCCGAGAATTATTACTATAATATTAATGTCGACAACTTGGCTTCCGCTGGCTACCGTAAAAAATCCGACTATCAAGATTTGCGCTTTTCCGGTACGGCGGGTTGGTTTGCTGACACCTCGCAATTTAATTTCTATTTGAAAGCCGCTGATTCGTCTGCCAAATATCCTGAACAGCTAAAAAAAGACGAGTTTGCGGAACGTAAAACTTTAGCCGACCATGTGAATAAACGGGAGATAGGCTCCAGCCAGTTAAATACGGAATGGATTTCCACTCTGGGCGATTGGCGGTATGTATTGAATATCGGGGTCAAAAACAGCGGCGTGAAATATCATTCAACCAGCCGCACCGGCCTGCCGACCCAGAATATTTTTGACAGCGAAAATTCGACGAGTTATCTTGGGCAAATCTCTTGGCGGGACAAAATAACTTTAGGCTTTGACGCACGCAATTCTCATTTAGAACATAAGATTTTCGGCGGCACTGATGGAAACACTTTTGCTCCTATTTCGACTAAGGTTAAGACGGGTGCCTTGGCCGCCACTAAATTGGCCAGCGCCCCATATCTTCAATATTTTGAGCGGCTGGGCGCGGTGTCCCTGCGGCTGGGTGTGCGTAATGACGCGGTAGCCTATGCCGCCAGAAATACTTTTCAGCGTAAAAATTTAGAGGGCGTGTCTTTTAAAAAATCAACTTATAACGGTGAAATCGGCTGGAATTTTTGGCCGGAGTGGCAGACTTATTTTGCTTACGGTGAGGCGTTCAAAGCCCCGGGTTTCAATGACCTGTACGGCGCCTCGGCCAGCAACATTGAGCTAGATTCGGAATTGGCAAAATCCCTGTCCTACGGCGCGCGCTGGCAAAACGCGCAGACCAATTTCAATTTCAATATTTTTAATACTATTGTTGAGGACGAAATTATTTTTGTCTATGCCAACCCAGCTACTTATACTGGCAAAAATGAAAACGCGCAGAAAACCGAGCGTTCCGGCCTTAATATCAATGTTGAACAGGTTGTCTGGCCGGAGTTACGGCTTTTTGCCAATTATAACCGGACTAAAGCCAGATTTGTGGAAGCGTCAACTCCTTATACGATAATCCACGACGCAGGAAATTCCTTTGCTGACGAAGAGGTAAATCTTGACCTAGAAGGCAAGGTTATTCCGCAGTCTCCAGAACAAGTTTATAGCGCGGGTTTTAACTATGTTTTAGGTAAGTGGTCGTTCGATTTGATTCATAATTTTGTGGATGAGCAGTATGCGGCGAGTGATTATGCCAATGAGGGCGAAAAACTGCCGGCCTATACTTTTGCTGATGCGCGGGTAGACTATCAACATACTCAGGATTTTAAGGTATATTTATCTGTGCATAATTTGTTGAACAATATTTATTACACCAAGGCCTTGTTTTCGCCAGCGTATCATGACTGGAATAATTCTGCTTATGTCCCGGATTTTAATTGGTACACGCCGGCGGATGAACGCTTGGCGGCGATAGGAGCGCAATGGTCGTTTTAGTCTTACTGGGACTTTGTTCGGTTTTTTCTCTGGCGGTTATTTTGGAACGCTTGGTGTTTTTTATCACGCATAAAAAATTTACCGCCAGAGCGGCCGAACAACATCTCTATCTCTTGTCGACCTGCATCTCTGTCGCGCCGTTGCTGGGGATACTCGGCACGGTCATCGGGATAATGCAGGCTTTCGGTGGCTATTCTCTGCAGGGCGACCTGCAATCCATCGCGGGCGGCATCGCGCTTGCTTTGCGGACGACCGCAGCTGGACTGCTGATTGCCCTGACCGATTTGGTGTTCTATAACTATTTTTCCTTTAAAGCTGACGGTGCGCGGTAGGCCGGGCTATGCGTAGGCCTCCGCCGCATATCGATTTGGTGCCGTTGCTGGACACGATTTTTCTGTTACTCTTTTTTTTCTTATGCGCGGCGATTTTACAGCCTGGCAGTCTGGCGACCGATTTGTCTGCCCCGGGTGAGCAAATAAAAAAATATCACACTATTACCATTACCAAAGAGCAGGTCAGCGGCTTGGACGAGGCTACTGTTGGGCCGGTACTGATTAAAGCCGAGGCGGATGTGGATTTTGGCCGGGTCAGCTCTGTCCTGCGCCGCCTGCAGGAGCGTAAGGTGCAGAAAATAAACTTTGCCTTATGAAATATTTTCACGGGCAGGTTATGGTTAAATATTTTTTTATTTCTTTATTGGTTCATTTATTGGTCTGGGCTTTTTATTGGAACGGCAGGGGCGGCGCGGACTTAAATAATTTTTATTTTGGCTGGTCGTCCGGCGCAAGCTCCAGCTTGGCCGTCGGTTTCAGTGCGGCGGAGGCGGAGGACGACGCGGGCTATGAACTTCTGGGCGTAACGGAGCTGTCCGGCTATGCTGACCCGCAGAACCGCCCGCCCCCCTATCCCGCCTTGGCCCTGCGCAACCGCTGGCAGGGTGAGGTTGTCCTGCTCTTGAGCATCAATAAAAGCGGCGGCCTAGACAAGGTTGATTTGCTCAAATCTTCCGGTCATCAAATTTTGGACGAGACTGCCCGGCAGGCGGCGTGGGGCTGGCGGTTCCAAGGCTTAAAACAAAATATTCAAGTCAGGTTTCCGGTTAAATTTGTACTGGAAGCCGTCTAAAAAGTTTTCATAATTTTGATACAAAATTCAACATCCCGCCCGCCCTAAGTATTTCTCGGTCTCTGTCCGATAAGTCATAGGCCAGCGTTATTTTCTGTCCATTGCTTTCGGCGCTGAGATTTTCGTTGGTTTTTAGGCGGGCGAGAATATTTGTGATTTTCCAGACCGCACCCTGCGTGATTTTGTCATAATCCGCCGGGTCGGTGAAAGTCAGCGGCAGAATGCCGAAATTGACGAGATTAGCTTTGTGAATCCGCGCAAAAGATTTGGCGATGACCGCTTGGACACCGAGATACATCGGGGCGAGCGCGGCATGTTCACGCGATGAACCCTGCCCGTAGTTTTCCCCGCCGACGATGAGGCCGCCTTTTTTCTCCAAGGCGCGTTTGGCAAACGTCGGGTCGAGACTGGCGAAAACAAAATTGGCGATGGCCGGAACATTACTGCGCAGGGGCAGGACTTTGGCTCCGGCGGGCATGATGTCATCGGTCGTGATATTGTCGCCGATTTTGAGCAAGACCTCTCCCGCCAAGGTCTCGGTCAGGGCTTCCCGTTTGGGACAGGGCTGGATATTAGGCCCGCGGATAATTTCGGTCTGGGGATTTGGCTCCAAGACCAGGCTGTCATCTATTGTAAACTGCCGGGGCAGTTCAAATTCGTATGGCGCAAGATTTAATGTCCTCGGGTCGGTCAATCTGCCGCACAGTGCCGTCGCGGCGGCTGTCTCCGGTGAGACCAGATAAATGCCAGCGTCTTTGGTGCCGGAGCGTCCTTGAAAATTGCGGTTATTGGTGCGCACGGACACACCGCCGCTATTGGGGGCCTGTCCCATGCCGATGCAGAAACCACAGGCGGACTCGAGGATGCGCGCCCCGGCCGCCACGAGATGGCTCAAGGCGCCGTTGGCGGCAATCATGGCCAGAACTTGTTTTGACCCCGGCGCGATGCCGAGGGAAATCTGCGGATGAATCTTTTTGCCTTTAAGCATATAGGCGATAGTCATCAAGTCTTTGTAGGACGAATTGGTGCAAGAGCCGATTAGCACTTGGTCGACCTTTAAATCCGCCAGTTCTGCGGCTTTCTGCACAAGGTCGGGCATGTGCGGGCAGGCGACCAGCGGCTCTAAATCGGACAGGTTGAGGCTGAACTCTTGGTCATAAACCGCGTCGCGGTCGGCGCACAATTCCTGCCAGTCTGCCGCGCGTCCCTGTGCCTGCAAAAAATTCTGGGTCTCCGCGTCCGACGGGAAGACGCTGGTCGTGGCGCCCAACTCCGCGCCCATATTAGCAATCGTGGCGCGTTCTGGCACGGAGAGAGTCCGTACGCCGTCGCCGCTGTACTCGATAATCTTGCCCACTCCGCCTTTGACAGTCAATTGGCGCAGGACGGCCAGGATAATATCCTTGGCGGAGACAAAGGGCGGCAAATGTCCAGTCAAATGGATTTTCACGATTTGGGGCATGGTCAGATAAAAAGGCTGTCCGGCCATGGCGCAAGCCACATCCAGACCGCCCGCGCCGATGGCGAGTTGTCCGAGACCGCCGCCCGTGGGGGTATGCGAATCCGAGCCGAGCAGGGTCGTCCCCGGTTGGCCAAATCTTTCCAGATGCACTTGGTGGCAGATGCCGTTGCCGGGGCGTGAAAATTTAACGCCATATTTGGCCGCGACGGACTGCAGGTAGCGATGGTCGTCCATGTTCATAAAATCATTTTGCAGGGTGTTGTGATCGACATAACTGACGGACAAATCAGTTTTGACTTGCGGCACAGTCATCGCCTCGAATTGCAAATAGGCCATGGTGCCGGTCGCGTCCTGCGTGAGTGTCTGGTCGATGCGGATGGCGATGGGTGCGCCGCGTTCCAGCCGGCCGTCCACGAGATGCTTGGCAATTATTTTTTCTGCGACGGTCAGTCCCATGTGCTTAATTGTATAATATTCCGGCTTTTATGTATAATAGGGATATGCGTAACCTGTCCAACGTGATTCAAAAACTCATCGATAAAAATACCTTTCCGCAAAGAGACGCGGCGGAAGTCATGGAGCAGATACTCTCTGGCAAATGTTCTGACGCTGAGCTGGGTGCCTTCCTGATTGCCATGCGCTTGAAGGGCGAGGACTCTACGGAATTGCTGGGCTTCGTGCAGGTTATCCGCAGGCAGGCTGTCAAGGGCAGAGCGGCTGCGCCCAATCTGATTGACACCTGCGGCACGGGCGGCTGTCTGCAGGACACTTTCAATATCTCCACTTTGGCGGCTTTTGTCGCGGCGGCAGCTGGAGCCAAGGTGGCCAAACAGGTTTACACTGACCCGGGCTGTGGTTGCAGTTCTCGGCAGGTGCTGGCCAGCTGGGGCATTGATATCGGGACCGCGCCTCCTGACCGGATGCTCAAACTGCTGGCGAAAACTGGTCTTACTTTTTTATACCTGCCCGTTTTTCATCCGCGCTTGGAGCAGTTGGTCAGGGTCGGTCAACAGATTGGCATACTTAATCTGCTCAATACGCTTTTCCCGCTCATCAACCCGCTGAAACCACGCGGCAGAGTCTTGGGTGTTTTCAACGAACAGATGACGACTTTGCTGGCGGGAGTGTTGCGTACCCAAGGAGTGCGGCGCGCCTTTGTTGTTCACGGGGTGGAAGGTCTGGATGAGATTTCGGTCTCGGCGGACACGCGGATTTCCGAATTGCGTGGGGGGCAGATTGAGACTTATATGTTCAATCCCGAAAAGTTTGGGCTGGCGGAGAAGTCTGTCTCGGGACTGCAATGCTCCTCCGCCGCGGACAGTGCGCAGATTGGCAGGATTATTCTCTCTGGCCGCGAGGAATCGGAGCGCACGGACACCGTGGCTCTCAATGCCGGGGCGGCGCTGGTGGCCGCTGGTCTGGTCAAGGATTTGGCGGCTGGTTTCCAAAAAGCCCGGGAAGTTCTGCGCAGCGGCAAGGCTTGGAAAAAATTGGAACAAACGGCCGAGATTGCACAAAGTTTAGCAAAAAAACAGAAAAAACCGCTGAGACTGCTCAAAAATAAACGCAAAACCCGCAAATAAACCCGCAAAAGTTGGCATAAAACCTGTAATTATCTGACCGAGAAAAGAAAATTAGGGAGGTCGAGCCATGATGACCCGTGAGGATGCCAAAATCCGCGTTAAATTAAATGTCAATAAATTGTTTTTGAGCGGCGAGGTGGACACTTATGACGACTACGCTGACAGCGTGAATTACAGCTATGTTGATGAAAACGAAAAATTTTACAGACTGGCTGGCCTGATTCGCTAAGGGGGTATGGTTATGCGAAAAACCGACAATCTAAAACTCGATGACAATAGCAATTACAAGAAAACTAAAATCAAACACATTTTGCCGTCTTTGGCCGATGACAATGGCTTTGTGCGTATCGACCCGCGCTTCTGCACCGGAGCTTAATGTTGCAGGATATTGTCTCCCTGTCCCACCCCCAGCTGGATAGTGTTGAGCGGCAGGGAATCGTTGGCTAGAGACGACCAGCGGCGTTGATATTTTAAGAAATTGCCCTCTCTGGTTTTTCCGCCGCCGGTGAGCGTGTAGACTGTCTTGCCCGCCTTGGCGCCGTATTCCAAGCCGTTGATTAGCAAACCTTTTTTCTCCAGATAGGTGCGGATTTCCAGACCGCCCGCGCCGTCCACGTCCGCCAGCATAGAGTCAATGCCGAGAATAAACTGGTCGTTCTCTGAGCCGATGTATATCTTCGTGTCAGCGCAGGCGACCGCCAAAATACTGAGGACAAGCAGTAAAACTTTTTTGAGCATATCCATAAGTTTTCTCCTCTCTAAAAAGATATCGTCATTTGCCGGAATTTGTTGCAGGGAATCTGTAAAAAAATGTCCGCTACGGCCATGGCAGAATGTCGCGTCCTCGCACGCGCGCCAGTGGGCAAAGGAAGCCCGCCCGGCGGCAAAATATTTACCCCGTGCGCCCAGCGTCAAGAAAAATAGTATGCAAGTTTTGCCCAGTCCATGTCGATACATAAGCACATCGATACATAGGCACAGGGGAGAGTTTTATGGACATCAATAGTTTTGAGAAAACACTGCAGACAGGGATGAATCCCGCCAAATGGAGCAGTTCCAAGAACATCATTGAGGACGTTATTTCCGCGGCGATTAAGGCTTCCGAGGCCAAGGTAGCCAACCCTAAAGTGCTGGTCGATGCCGCGCTGCGCAATCCAGACATCTTGGCTGACATCAAGGCCGTGGCGGGGCGTTTGCTCAACGACAAGCTTTAGGCGGACTTTCAACTCACGGGAAATTGTCATCTGTCAGCCGCGTAACAAGAACATGCTTTGGTTAAACTTGGCGCAGGCTGGAAAATTATCTCAATTTATTATAAACCGTTGCGCGGGTCAGGCCGAGGGACTTGGCGGCCCGGCTGACATTGCCGTGAAAATATTGGAGACGCTCGCTGATGGTCTCGCGCTCGATTTCCTTGAGGGTCTTGAGGCTGGCGCCGCCCAGGGCAGGTGCGGCGGGCTGAGCGTTGGGCGGCGGCGCGGCTTCGGACGGCGGATGCTGGGCGGGGTCAGAGGACGGCAGTAAATTACCGAACAATAAATCCGTATGCTCAATAATCTCCGTCGGGCAGATGAGATAGGCGCGCTTGACGACGTTTGCCAATTCGCGGATATTGCCCGGCCAACTGTAATGGAGCATACTGGCCTTGGCCTGCTCGCTGAAGCCGCGCGCCTGCTTTTTGCCGCGCAGGTTTTCCTCGCGCAGGAAATACTCTGCCAGCAGGATGATGTCCTGACCGCGCTCGCGCAGTGGCGGCACGGTTATCGGAAAAACCGCCAGCCGATAGTACAAGTCCTCGCGGAAACGGTGCGCGGCGACTTCGTTAATGAGTTTGCGGTTGGTCGCGGAGATTATCCGCGCGTCTATCTCGATAATCTCATTGGAGCCGAGGCGCGACATCTGCCCGCTCTGCAGGACACGCAGGAGTTTGGCCTGCAGTTCCAGCGGCATTTCGCCGATTTCGTCAAGAAAAATTGTGCCTTGATGCGCCACCTCAAATTTTCCGGGTTTACTGCGGTCAGCCCCGGTGAACGCGCCTTTCTCATAGCCGAAAAGTTCCGCCTCGATGAGCGTCTCCGGCAGCGCCGCGCAGTTGACCGCGACGAAGGGCTTGTCCTTGCGCCCCCCTTGATAGTGCAGGATGCGCGCGGCCAGTTCCTTGCCCGTGCCGGATTCGCCCTCCAGCAACACCGGCACGTCGCTGTCCATGACCGCCTTCAGTTGCTGAAAAAGGCCGTACAGGGCGGGGGATTTGCCGATGATGCGTAGCGGCACCTCATCTATTGTTTCAAATCTTGTTAAATTTTTTGACATTGTTTAAATATTTTACGTTAAAAATTTGATATTGTCAAAATATTATACATAAATATTTAAAAAATAATGGCACGAAATTTTCTATAGCAATGGCATGACGCGCCGCGGACGCGAAAAAGAAAATGAAAGGAGATGGTCAATTATGTTACCGACATTATTTAGGAGAGGGGATTTTGGCGATTTGCTGGACAGGATTTTTGACAGCCCATTGGAGAGCGAGCGCGGGCGTGGTTTTTACCCGCGGGTCGACATCCATGAGGACAAGGACAATGTTTACGTCGAGGCCGACTTGGCCGGGCTGGAGCAGAAAGACATCAAGGTCGAGGTTGACGAGGACAATGTGCTGAAACTCTCTGGAGAACGCGAGTACAAGCAGGAGGACGAAAACAAAAATTATTACCGTGTCGAGAGGCAGTACGGACATTTTGAACGGAGTTTTGCGCTGGGGCAGAATGTCGAGGCGGGCGGGGCCAAGGCGGAGTTTAAGAATGGCGAGTTGAGGCTGACCATTCCGAAAAAGGCCGATAAAAAACCGCGGACAATCGAGATTAAGTAAGTCCGGCTACGAGCCGTGGATTTTCTTAAATAATAAAGAGGGCAGTTTTTTTAAAACTGTCCTCTTTACGATTTTGCAATAATTTTTTTTGCAAAAAAAATCTCAGTCATCTTTAACCGCCCAGTAGTTTACCAAAAAAATGCGGGTGGCGGAAAAAACACCAGAAAAAATCGATGTAAAAGAGAGCATATTTTTTCGATAAGTGGGTAATTACTTTCTTGTAAAAATGTGATTTTCTCGGGAAAAAATATTTGCGACCAAAATCAGAAACATTTTTTTATTAAAGAAATAAATGTCCGGAGTTTTAAACATGAAAAAAGTTTTGAATCTAAATTTTTCGGATATCGGTGCTAAAAATATAGGCAATCCCAGCGCGTTATTGGCCAAAGCTTTTTCCGGTTAATTCCAACGAGGAGTTCTGGCGTTTGGAAAAAAATCAAGAAAGGAGAAATTTATGACAAATGAATTAGCAGTACAAAATATTAATTTGGAAAGTGAAGCGGAAAAAATCATTCATGCCATAGAACGGGGAGGCACATTGTCAAACGGCAGCACGAGCCGGGAAATTGTTTTCAGGCCGAACTCCACGGCCTCGTCGGATATTCGGATTACCAAGGAGATTGTAACCCAGCCTGCGGCGGACAAACTGAGAATATTCTTGGGCAATAAGAATATCAATGCCACCGATATTAAATTTAAGGTAGAAGGCAGTGTGATTACCTTGCGCGGCTTTACGAGCCGGCAGCTGGAGGGTATCTTGCAGGCGCTTAATCTCGCGGATATCGCGCATGCCAGCAAATACAATCTGCTTGGCCATAGACTGCTGGTGTCAGTGGAGGATGTGGAGAGAGCCTGTGAGTTGACCGGGAACATCCTGACTTTGGAAGAAAAGCGGGATTATGCCAGGGACAAACTGCTGAATCTTTTTACCGACTATGGTATTGCGGTTGAGCAGGTTCGGGTGGTGACCAACGGCCGTTTGAAAGCCAACATGATTGAGTTGATTGATGAGACGGAAAACAACATTGCCAAGAAATTCCTGCATCAAGTTGGCCGGGTGTCCGTTTATGATGACAGATTTACTTCGGCTATTTTGGTGGAGGACATTATTCGGATGAGCGAGGAACGGCAGCAGCGCGTCAATGCCAAAGAAGAATTGCTGAGTATCCTGTCCGAATATGACATTGATACGAATAAAATCTCAATCTCTACGGCGGGCAATTATGGCTATAATGTAATTGAGATTTTCAATTTGAACGAGGCGGCGAGTAGCGAATATATTAAAGTCCGCGACGTGCTGCGCAATCTGAAAATAGTCCCGGTTACCGAGAATGATAGCCACACGGTCGTGATCGTTTATGATGTGCTGGAATATAATGTGGCCAACCTGCCGCCGCACAAGCAAATGTCTTGGTAGAAACGCGGCAATATCTAACGGCTTTAAGCTAAACGCTTGATTTATTTGCAGGCCTGTCATTTGTTAATTCAGATGACAGGCTTATTGTATATTGTCTGTATTATTTGGTACATAGTACTAAATAAACCATTGACAGTTATATTAATATAATATAGAATATTACAAATGGTTCAACCTATGTCCGGTAATAACGAGACCAAACAAAAGCTGATTGGTAAAGCTTACGAGATTTTTAAGCACGGCGGCTATGAGCAGACGACCATTGAGCAGATTTGCGAGGCCAGCGGTATTTCTAAAAATACCTACTATTACTATTTTAAGTCCAAAGAGGATTTGCTTTTGGCCTGCATCGGCGAGTATGAAAACCTTTCCTCCCGGTGCTTGGCTGACATTCTTTTGTCCGGCGAAAGTTATTTTGAGCAGCTTTGGCTGGTGCAGAAGCAGGGACTGAATTTTATTCGCAGTGTCGGCATAGATTTTTTCCGGGAATTAAAAAACCTACATTCTCTCCGCAATGTTTTGTATTCCCGAAATTGGCAGGATGATTTTGAGGTAAAGGTGGCGATTGTCCGCAAGGCTCAGGAGGCCGGGGAAATACGCAATCAGGCCGAGGCTAGGGGGTTGGCTTTAGCTACTGGTGTTGTCTTTTTGGGGATTTTGGCGATTTGGGTTTCCGCCCAGCTCAAATTTGATTTGGAAAAAGTTTTGCGCTCTTGTTTGGAAAATACTTTTGATTTGCGTCCAGATTTGCGCCGCGGCGAGGATTTGTGTGAGTTGGTGTTGCCGATTATCCAGCAGGGGGGGGGGGGTAGAATGAATTTCCTTGACTTTGCGCGGCCTAGGGTATTGAATGGCGGCTCTTTTATGCGTAGGTGGGGGCTATTTTTATTGTCGTTGTTGTGCGCCGCGGGGCTGGCAGGAGAACTCTCTGTCCTGACGCTGGATGACGCGCTGGACTACGCCCTGAAGCACAGCCCGCGCCACAAAATTATTTACAAAGACCGTGAAATCAGCAAATCTCAGGCGCGGCAGGGTTATGCCGCTGTCTTGCCACAGCTCAGCTTGGGCCGTTCCGAGACGACCGCCCAGACCCCCCAGCCGGATTTGGATCCGGCGATGCAGGCCATGCTAGGCGGCGGCAATGACGAGACGAAAACCCAAGTTGAGGAATTCTCTGGACAGCAGTTGCTTTTCAGCTTCAGCGGGCTGGCGGCGGCCGGCGCATCGTGGTCGGCGGAAAAATTGGCCAGCTATGTTTATGCGGATGCCCGGGAGCAGTTTTTGCTGTCCGTGCGCAAGGCTTTTTTTGATTTGCAGGCGGCGGAAAGCATGCGCCTCTTGGCCACCGATATGACGGAACAGTTGGAGACCTACGCGCGCAATGCGGAGATAATGTTTGCCAATGGCGTGATTGCCCGCAAGGATTTGCTGGACGTGCGGATACAACTCTACGGCGCACAGAAAAATCTGACTAACGTCCAGAAAGCGGCGGCGGCGGCGCGTTATGGTTTTAATACCATGCTGGGTTTGCCCGTCCAGCAGGACACGCGCTTGGTTACCTATAATGTGGAGATTGCGGGCGGTTTGGGGCGGCAGGATTGGGATGCCGCCGCCTTGACGAAGGCCGCTTACCGCTTGCGCCCGTCCTATCTGGCGTTGCAGGAAGCGGTTTGGCTGGCGCAGGTCGACCACTTCAATTCTTGGGGCAGCTCCCTGCCGGCGGTTTATTATGTGTACAATAAGAGAAAAACCTCCTATGACCCGGAGTCTATGCTGAGTCCGAGCGGCGAGACGGAGACCCAGACAATCAGTGCGCAATGGAATTTTTTTGCGGGCGGCGCGAATTGGTTTAAGATTCACGAGAAGGCCAACAGCAGCGACAAGCAAAAGGAGCAGCTCAAGCTGGCACAGGATTCTCTGCTGGCGGAGATTCAGGGTTCACTGGACGACGTGAAAGCCTTGGCGCAGAACGTCTTGCTGGCGCAGGAAGAGGAAGCTTTGGCCGAGGAGTCCCTGCGGATTGCGCGAGTGGATTTTGAGTCGGGCAATGGCACGGCGACGCAGTTTAATGACGCGCTTATTCAACGGCAAAGCGCCGGGAATAATCTGATTCGCGCTCTGTACGATTATGAATACGCCCGGGCCAGACTGAATTATGCGGCGGGACAAAATATTTTGTAAAGAAGGGGTTTGTATGAAAAAAAAATGTTTAAGCTTGGTTTTGGCGGTCTTGTTGTTGGGCGGCTGCGGCGGGCAGAAGCCAGTAACTGCGCCTAGGCTGACCAAGGTGGCGGTTCTGACCCTTACGCCGCTCCCGGCCACTAATATGCAGGAGTATCCGGGCTTGCTGACCCCACTGTACAAGATGAACGTGAACACCAATACGGGCGGGGTGGTCGAGTCTATCAGCGTGGAGCTGGGGCAGGCCGTGCAGAAGGGGCAGACGCTGGCGCAGCTGGAATCCGAGGTGAACACCGCCCAGTACAATCAAGCCAAGGCGGCTTATGACCTCGCCAAAACTTCTTTTGAGCGGCAGAAAGCTCTCTATGCGGCCAACGTGATTTCCCAGCAGGCCTATGAGTCTGCTGAGTCGCAGTTCAAGCAGGCCGAGGCGGCCTATGCTGTCGCGAAAAAAAATCTTGATGACTGTACCTTGACTGCGCCGCGCAACGGCGTGGTGTCCTTCATCAATTATGATGTGGGCGACAATGCGTCGCGGGGTTCGACGGTCATTGTGGTTGCCGATTACAGCAAGATTATCCTGCGGATTGGCGTGGTTGACCGGGACATTGCCAAGATTCGGGTCGGGCAGACGGCGAGCGTGCATATTGACGACCTTGACCGTGTTTATGTCGGCAAGGTAATTGGCGCGGGTTCGCTGGCGGATGATAAGACGGGCGCCTATCCTGTGCGCATCGAGGTTGATAACGCGGGCGGCCTGATTAAGCCGGGGATGTTCGGGCGCGCGCGGCTGACGCTGGAGCATTATCCCCGGGCCAAGGTTGTGCCACTGGACGCGCTGGTACTGCGCGGCGAGACCAAGGGTTTGTATGAGATTATCAGCGGCAATATTGTGCATTTCACTCCGGTTACGACTAATTTTGAGTTTGACGATAAGGTCTATATCCAATCCCCGCTGGTTTTTGGTGCGCAGATTGTCGCCAAAGGTCAGGAATTTGTCGTGGACGGCGAGAAAGTGGAAATAGTAACAGAAGAATAATAAGGAATAATTATGAAGAAATTTGTTGAATTTTTCTTGCATTACAAAAGCCTGGTGGTGCTGGCTTTCATCGGCATCGTTTTCTCGGGCTGGGGCGCGTACACGAGCATGTCGCGCGAAGCTTTCCCGCAGGTGGAACTGCCGTACATTGTTGTTTACACGCTGTATCCGGGGGTGGCACCGGTGGACATGGAAAATCTCATTTCCCGTCCGCTGGAAAATCAGATTAAGGGTGTCAACGGCATCAAACACTTACAGTCTACTTCCGCTGAGTCTTATTCGATGATTTTTGCGGAGTTTAATCCTGAGGTGGATGTGGAGACCGCTCTGCAAAAAGTGCGGGACAAGGTTGCCTCGGCGCGTAATGATTTGCCGGCGGATGCTGAGGAGCCGCAGGTAATGGAAATCAGTTTTGATAATGTACCGATTTTGGTCATGTCCCTGTCCGGCGATTATGGCTTGAACCGTCTGAAGCAAATTGCTGACGATTTTAAGATGGAGTTTGAGAGTGTCAACGGCGTATCCAATGTAACGGTTATCGGCGGCTACACGCGCGAGATACAAGTGGTTGTCAATCCGGCGCGCCTCAAGGCTTATAATTTTTCTTACGATCAATTTTCTGCGGCGGTCAAGGCGGCGAATATCAATATTCCCGGCGGCGCCTTGGACATTGGCTCGCGTTCCTATCTGGTGCGTATCCCCAATGAGTTTACTTCCGTCGAGGATATCCGCAATACGGTCTTGGGAACTTTTAACAACGAGACGATTCGGCTCAAGGATGTTGCCGACGTGCGCGACACTAATAAAAAACAAACCTCGTTGTCCCGCACCGACCGGATAGACAGCGTAACTTTGACCGTGCAGAAACGTTCAGGCGGCAATATTATCGAGATTGCCAATAACGTCAAGAAAATAGTGGCGCGAACCCAGCCCACCCTGCCCAAAGGCACACTGATAGAATACGTCAGCGATTTTTCCCAACAGATTGACTCGCAGGTTGATAATATGGAAAACACGCTGTTGTTGAGCCTCTTGCTGGTGGTAGTCGTGCTGTATTTTTTCATGGGCTTCCGCAACGCCACAATCGTGGCGACCGTTATTCCCTTGTCGATGCTGATTACTTTTATCGTCATTCAGGCGATGGGTTTTACGCTCAATTTTGTGGTGCTGGTCAGTTTGACCATCTTGCTGGGTATGCTGGTCGACAATGCCGTGGTGGTCGTCGAAAATATTTACCGCCTGCTCAATGCAGGCCGAGACCGCTGGACGGCCTCGGTCGAGGGCGCGGCAGAAGTCTTGGTGCCGGTGCTGACCTCGACGCTGACTACGGTGTTTGCTTTTTTGCCACTGGCGTTCTGGTCGGGCATGATTGGGGAGGTCTTGCGTTATCTGCCGATTACTATTTCGGTAGGACTGCTGTCTTCTTTTGCGGTGGCGATAATTTTCAATCCGGTCATCAGCCAGACTTTTTTGCGTAGTCATACTAAGGCGGACGAGCATAACCATCCGTCTCTGCCGCAAAGAGTGGACAATTGGCTGGAGAATTTTAAGGACAAATATTATGAGCCTTGGCTGCACTGGGCGATTGATAATTACCGCAAAGTTATCGGTATTTCTGCCGTAGCTTTTCTGGTCAGCATGTTTTTACTGGTCAGAATGCCTAAAGAGTTTTTCCCCTCGACCGACCCCGAAGAATTCATGATAAACATTAAGATGCCTTCCGGCACACGTTTGGAGACTACCGACGAATTGGTGCGTAAGATTGAGACGATACTGCTGGCCCCAGACAATCTTCGCGATCTTGACCGTTTTGTCTCCAATGTCGGCAATACCGGTGCGGGATTTAGCGGCGGCAATGATGACGCGACGGTGGCGCGCCTCTCGGTAAAATTTAAAGAACGCCGCCTGCTCTCTGCGCCGCCTTTGCGCATCGTTGACCGCATCCGCCAGCAGGCAACACGTTTTCCGGGCGCGGAGATAATTGTTTCCGCTGAGAGTAATGGTCCGCAGGCTGGCGACCCCATCTCGATAGTTGTGGCGGGCGAGGATTTTGCCGTGCTGGAGAGTTTGGGTGATGAGATACGCTCGATTATGCACCGCATCCCGGGAGTCGTGAATATCAAAACCAATATTTCGCTTGGCCGTCCAGAGGTGCAAGTTTTGATTGACCGCACCAAAGCCTCGTTGTACGGCTTCTCTCCGGCGCAGATTGCCATGGAAGTGCGTACCGCTTTTTATGGCGCGACCGCCGCCAAATATCGTGAGGGCGATGATGAATACGATATCGTGGTTAAGCTGGATGACACGGAGAGATTTTCCCTGCAGACTTTGCGCAATCTGACGCTGCTTTCGCGCTCCGGCGAACATGTGCCGCTGGCGAAGCTGGCGGAGATTAAGATGTCGGCGGGTCTGGAGTCGGTGCAGCGCGAGGACTACAGCCGTGTTTTGAAAGTAACCGCCGCCACCGAAACCGGAGTGCTACCTTTTGTCGCCTTGCAGAGCATTCAGCGCGAGGTGGCTGATTTGCCAATGCCTGAGGGCTATGCCGTCCGTTACACAGGTGAAAACGAGGAGATGATGCAGAGTTTTAGCTTTCTCGGTACTGCACTGCGTACCGCACTGTTGCTCGTGTTGATAGTTTTGGTCGCGCAGTTCAATAGTTTTTATGTGCCGATAATTATCTTGATTACGGTTGCTCTTTCCTTGATTGGCATGGTTTTTGGCTTGAAAGTAACCAATCAGGCTTTCGGTATGCTGGCCTTTATTGGTTTGATTTCACTGGCGGGTATCGTGGTCAATAACGGCATCGTGCTTTTGGATTTTGTCCAATTGCAGCAGCGCCAGGATAGCGACGACATCACGGACGAACAGCGTAAACAGACGCTCATCGAGGCCTGTAAAATCCGCCTGCGTCCTGTCCTGCTGACTTCCATCACGACCGCGTTAGGCTTACTGCCTTTGCTTTTTGGCATCGGCATCAATTTTAAAAAACTACGCATTGATTTTTCTGATCCGGGCGCGATGATGTTCCGTCCCATGGCTTCGGTAATATTTTTTGGCTTGATGATTTCTACGGTATTGACGCTGATAGTCGTGCCGGTAGTCTATTATATCTGGGACGATTGGTTACGCCGCCGCCGAGAAAGAAAGCAGATTATTAAAGAATTTGGCGCGGGCGACCCAAATATTCCGCTATAACGGCTTCCTTGTGCGCGATTTAATACCAGGCGCGACCAGAACAAGACAATAGATTCCTGCGCCGTGCCTTGGGTAGCGGGACTGGCAGTAGTTACAACGCAGTAGGGGTGATAAATCGCGCGGGCTTCCTTGCGCGCGATTTAATACCAGGCGCGACCAGAACAAGACAATAGATTCCTGCGCCGTGCTTGGGTAGCGGGACTGGCAGTAGTTACAACGCAGTAGGGGTGATAAATCGCGCGGACTTCCTTACGCGCGATTTAATACCAGGCGCAACCAGCGCCTGGTGGAGCTGAACAGAATCGAACTGTCGACCTCCACAATGCCATTGTGGCGCTCTACCAATTGAGCTACAGCCCCAGCCGAGTTATTTTTTACTATAAAAGGGACGAAAATGCAATGTTTGAGCAAATTATTTATGCAGTATATTCTGCTTAAAAACGGGGTATGTTTTATGGGGTAAAAAAATGAAACACTTGCGGAAAACTTACGATAACTAAATGGTCATTAAATTATAGACCAAAAAAAATATAAAAAGGAGTAGAATATGTTAAAATGTAGAGTAATTGCTGAATCCGTGAGAGATTGGGAGAAAATGAGTACTGATAAAATAGAAAAAATTACCCAAGGTTTAAATATAATGCAAGCGGATAACCAGGCAATCTTGGCTAGAAAACAGTATTCCCGTGTGCATGCCATGGCTTTAAACGGCGACAAGGGCTTTATTCTGGAACGGGATATTCAGCCAGTTGAGTCTTTGCCTAAAATTACAAACCTTACGGCGGCGGAGCAGGCGCATTATAGGGAGATTGGTTTGGCTAATTTGTCTGCGGTGGCTACTGTCAAAGCCAACGGTGGATTGGCCACCGGCATG
Source organism: Candidatus Termititenax persephonae (assembly GCA_003864475.1). Taxonomy (GTDB): domain Bacteria; phylum Margulisbacteria; class Termititenacia; order Termititenacales; family Termititenacaceae; genus Termititenax; species Termititenax persephonae. The sequence continues at coordinate 32,497 of BGZO01000008.1, forward strand.
AATCTGAATAAAGCAAAAAATTTAATGGAAGTAAAACCCAGAGTAACTTTTTTGGACGTTATAGCGCGGCAGACTGTCAGGGGGCATATCAATCTGGTGCTGATGAATGGCGACAGCACAGATGCAGACACTAAAGAATATTTGACCGCGAAAAATCATGCTGGTTTTAATTATTTTGGTTTTGTGCAGGGACGTTTTCCGAAATTGGATAGAGATTTGCGTCCGGTAACAGGAAATTTTAATCCGAGCGGCACTGGCGGATTTTATACTTCTCTTTTGACAGAGCCGAGGCCCAATGCCCAAGGCCAAGCTTTAGATTTATTAGAGTCCTTAATTTCGGACGGCAATGAATATATGTTCTTTTCCAACGGCGACAATTTGGGAGCCACAGTTGAGCCAGTACTCTTGGGTTATATGATAGAGCATAAATTGCCTTTTATGATGGAAGTTGCCGAACGCACGCCCGGGGACGTGAAAGGCGGTCATTTGGTTTACACTACGGTGGGAGGAGAGCGGCGGCTGACTTTGCGCGAAGGCGGTCAGGTCAGTCCTGACGATATTGACCCCCGGACTGGCAAAACTTATGGTGAGAATATAAGTTTGCATAAATTTTTTAACACGAATAATTTGTGGTATCATCTGCCGACTTTGTTGAATATTTTAAAACAATATGACGGAGTTCCACCTCTGTCTTTAGTACTCAATCCTAAAAAAGACCTGTACCAGTTGGAAACAGTGATTGGCACTATCATTAATCTCATTCCGGGAGCCGGAGCGGTGGTAGTGGGCAAGAGCCGTTTCGCGCCAGTCAAGAAATATAATGATTTGTTCTTACTCTGGTCTGACGTTTATATTCTAGATGAGGCCGGTAGTATGAATATTAATCCGCGCCGCGAGCATAATTTGCTACCGATAATTAAGCTGGATAGTAATTATTTTGGCGATCCGAAAAGTTTTGCCGAGAGGGTTGATATAAATAATACCCCGTCTATGGTGAATGCGGACAGTCTTACCGTTAAAGGCGATGTTCGTTTTGGACAAGGTGTAAAGATTATCGGCGAAGTTGAGATAGATAACGACGGTGATGCCTGGATTATCGAAAATCTGACTTTGGGTAGACACGGACTGAAAACGGTGATTAAACCAGATAGCAGAGTGGAGTATCTGAAATGGACAGGTAGGTACGGTACGAATAATGAAAAAATATATAGGCCTGCTGCTGAAGAAGAAATCGCTTCTGTTGGAGAAAGTTATTTAGGATATTTGCAGGCTCTATCTAGATATTATCCAGAAAGATCACCTCGATATGCAAGGGCTGACTATTTTATAGTCAGGCCATAGAAAAATTGTGTTAAAATTTAGTTTGTGAAACTCCAAACGGTTATTCAGGCCTTGAATCGCATCGCCCCGCCGCAGTATGCCTGCGCTTGGGACACACAAATCGGTCTGCAAATCGGCGATAAAAACGCGGAGATAAAAAAAATACTGGTCGCGCTGGATATTACCTCCGCGCTGGTGGCACTGGCGGCCAAACAAAGAGCAGATTTAATCGTCGCGCATCATGCGCTTTTCTTCCGTCCCTTGGAGAGCATCGACTTGCATTCTCCGCTGGGCAAAAATATCGCCAAGCTTATCAAAAATGATATCGCTGTTTTTATCGCGCATACCAATCTCGATGCCGCCCCTGACGGGGTGAATTGGACGCTGGCACGCCAATACGGTTTGACCCCGGAGACTTGCGAGGTTTTAGAGCCGACCTATCGCGAACAGTTCTATAAATATGTGGTCTTTGTCCCGGCAGAAGCGGTTGAGGCTGTGCATGGGGCGATAGCCGTGGCGGGCGGCGGGCATATCGGAAAATATTCTGACTGCACCTTTCGCGGCGCGGGGACGGGGACATTCCGTCCGCTGGCGGGGACGCGGCCACATATCGGCAGGCAGGGTCGGCTGGAGAAAACTCCTGAACTGCGCGTGGAGACGATAATCCCCGTGGAGAAAATCAGCGACTTGCTTAATGCCGTCCGCGCCAAGCACCCTTACGAGGAGATTGCCTATGACTTGTATCCCTTAAAAAACAGCGGACGAGTTTACGGCCTTGGCTTGCTCGGCCAGCCAGCGCCGAATTCTAAATATGCCCGCTATAAAAAAATCGCGGTGGCTTCCGGCTCCGGCGGCAGTTTGGTGCAGAGGGCTTGGGACAAAGGCGCGAAATTACTAATCACGGGAGAGGCCGGATACCATGACCAATTGCTGGCGGCAGAGTTGGGGCTGGAGCTGAAAATTTGCGGACACCGGGAGACGGAAGAAATTGTCGTGCCGATTTTGCGGCAAAAATTGCGGGCAGAGTTTCCGGCCTTGACGGTGGTCTAGATTTAATTTTTGGCTTGCTCTATGTCGCGAATGTTGACGGCGGGATGGTGGTAGCGGCGGCGGCCTTTGGTTTTTCTCCCCCATTGAATGGCGCTGTCTGGACACCAGTGCAGGCAGGCCAGGCAATGCTCACAACGGTACAGCCAGCGGGGCTGGCCGTTCTGGATATAAATATTCTCGACAGGGCAGATGCGGGCGCAGATGCCGCAAGCCTTGCAGGCTTTGCTGACCGTGAATTTTTGGGACAGCAGGGGTATTTGGGGGCTGGCAATTTTGTAGAACAGCCGCCCCAGAATTCTGAGCGGCCAAGCGCTGTTGGTTAAAATTTTTTCTTGCTTGATTATTTGGGCGGCGATTTGATTGGTTTTGGCAGCGGCCTTGTCGATTATTTTCGCTGCCGTTTTGGCTTCCGGCCCGCCGTACAGGGGCGTGTAATTGCCGGGCATTCTGACTGCAAAGCTGGCGGACAGGTCGATTCCGTTTTTTTGCAAAATTTCCTGCAGCTGCTGGTTGGCTTCTCCGGAGCTTCCGCCGCAGGTCGCCACGGCAAAAATATAAGCGGTCGCCCGGGTAACTTTAAGACTCTCGGCAAACCTAGCGACAAGCAGCGGCAACCCGAACATATAGACTGGATAGACAATCCCGATGCGTTCCGCGCCGCAAACAGTCTCCTCTTGTTTAACTGCGGACGGGATACTGACAAGCTGGGTTTGCCCCAGCTTTTGTCCTAAGATTTGCGCGGTCGCCAATGAGTTGCCCGTGGAAGTAAAATAGTAAATTGTTGTCGGCACGCGCAAATTATAACACAATCCATGTTATACTTAAGGCATGGGTAGTCTCTCAGAACATTTTGACAACGCGATGTTTGCCTGTAAGTGCGGTAAATGCCGCCAGGAGTTGAAAGTTTCCTTGACCTTGGTTGGTATCTTGGAAGATGTGGTGGCAAAATTTAATCAGCCGTTAATTATCCGCCGCGGCTTTGTCTGCGACCAGATAGAGCTGGAAGAGCCGGGACCAAAACGCAATTATCACGGCATTGGCAAGGCGGTGGATTTTGCGCCGCAGGATGCCCAGCTTTTGCCGGAGATTTTTCGTTATTTAGAGACTTTCCCGGAAATCAGCGGCTTGGGCTATGACCCGGACAGCGGCTATATTCATGTTGACTTGCGCGAAAAAGAACCAGTCAAGTGGATTTATCAACGCAATTTGGAAAAGGAATTGACCGCTGAATTGCGCGCGCATTATGGTCTGGGCGCGGATGTGGCGGCTGACCGTTGCCGTAAATCTGTTTCGCTGGAAATGCCGCTGGAAGTCAAGCTGGAAGGCTGATGCCTGACGCTCTGGCAGATTTTTTGACGTATCTGCAGCGGAATAAAAATTATTCCCCGCACACGCTTAGCAATTACAAGCGCGACCTCACTTATTTTTTGCACTACTGCGCTGAGCGCAAGTTTGCCCAGATTGATGTGGAAGTTGTCCGCGGTTATCTTGTTTACTTGGGTAAACTGCGTTACGCCAAGCGTTCAATCGCGCGTTGCGTGGCGGCGCACAAATCTTACGGTAGATATTTGCTGGAAAACAAATTGGCGGCGAGCGACCCTTGGCAGAAAATCCATTCGCCCAAACTGGAGAAAAATATTCCCGCCCTGCTGACTGCGGCAGAGGCAGGCAGATTGCTGGACACGGTGGCGCGGGTCGGTCGGCTCCGTGATTGCGCGATTTATGAGCTGCTCTATGCTTCGGGGGTCAGGGTCAGCGAATTGATAAATATTCGGGTGGCGGATTTAGATTTGGACAACGCCGAGATTAGAGTTTTGGGCAAAGGCGCGAAAGAAAGAATCGTGCTGATTAATTCGCGGACGACCAGGGCTTTGCGGGAATATTTGCGGGCAGAACGCTCCCCGGATTTGCTTTTCCCAATTACGGCGCGGTCGGTCGAACGCAATCTCGCAAAATATGTGCAGCTGACGGGCCTGACTAAGACCATCACGCCGCACTCACTGCGCCATTCTTTTGCCACACATTTGCTGGAAGGCGGCGCGGACTTGCGGACGGTGCAGGAATTACTGGGGCATAGTTCCCTGTCGACGACACAGGTTTATACACACATTACCAAAAATAGAATACGCCAAGTTTTTGAGCGGTATCATCCTCGGGCATAAGACAAACCGTGTTTTTCTAAAAGTTATTTGGCAATCGCGGTATTTAGTTTGTCGACCACTTCACTGACGTTCAAGCCGTGCGCCGCCAGCCCTTGTTCCAGACTCTCGCCCGATGCGGCGATGCAGCCCAGACAACCGAGATTTAACTCTTGCAGCACGCCAACCGTCTCGGGATGGTTTTGTATCACTTCCAAAATAGTCATGTCTTTGGTTATTGCTGTCATAGTGTCCTCCTTTAAATTTTACTGCAAATAAGTTCGCCCATTTGCGAGGTAGAAACTTCTATACAGCTTTCTGCCATTATATCACGAGTGCGGTAATTTTCATCTAAAACTTGATGCACGGCGGAGAATATCGCGTCATGCGCGTCGCTCCGGCCCAGCGAATATTTGCAGAGCAGGGCGGCGGAAAGAATCTGCGCGATAGGATTGGCGATGTTCTGCCCGGCAATGTCGGGGGCGGAGCCGCCGGACGGTTCGTACAGGCCAAAATTGCCGTCGCTCAAAGACGCGGACGGCAACATGCCGATAGAGCCGGTCAGCATTGAGGCCTCGTCGGAGAGTATGTCGCCGAACATATTGTCGCACAGGACGACATCGAATTGCCGGGGATTTTTGATTAGCTGCATCGCGGCGTTGTCGATGTACAAGTGATTGAGCGCGACATCGGGATAATCTTTGGCGACCTCGACCACCACTTCACGCCACATGACCGAGGTGGTCAGTACATTGGCCTTGTCAATGGAAGTAACTTTTTTATTGCGCTGGCGCGCGGCCGCAAAAGCAACTTTGGCGATGCGGACAATCTCCGGCACACGATAGGCGAGCGTATCAAAGGCTCTGTCGCCCTCGCGTCCCTTGGGTTGCCCAAAATAAATACCGCTGGTTAATTCGCGCAGAATAAGCAGGTCAAAACCCGCGCCGACTATATCCGAACGCAGGGGCGACGCGGCTTTTAACTGCGGGAACAAAATGGCGGGGCGCAGGTTGGCGTAGAGATTGAACATTTGGCGCAAGGGCAGCAGGGCGGCGCGTTCCGGCTGCTGCTCAGGCGGCAGTTTTTCCCATTTTGGTCCGCCGACCGAGCCGAAAAATATAGCGTCAGAGTTCTGGCAAATCTGGACAGTGGTTTCTGGCAGAGCCGAGCCTTCTTGGTCGATAGCCGCGCCGCCGATATTGGCTGGGCTGAATTCTAAATTCAAACCGAATTTCTGTGCCGTTTTGGCTAGTACTTTTTGCCCTTGCGCGACGACTTCCGGGCCAATGCCGTCTCCGGCGAGAACTGCAATTTTAGCGGTCATAAAAAACTCCTTTGGCTTAAAATTAGTCCGTGTATTTTAACATAATTTTATAATACAATATTTGCTGTGGAACAAATTTTAAATCTTCTGACCCAGCCGTTGGCTTTAGTGGTTTTCGCTTTTTTGCTGGGCTGTCTTCTGACGCGCTTTCTGCCCGATGTTTTGGCCTTTGCTCTCAGCGGAATGTTGGGGGCGGGACGACTATGGGCGGCAGATGATTTAATCTATCTCGGGTTTGGTTTTTTGGCGCTGGGGCTGTTTGCCTATCTTGCTGGCAATGCTTTTCCTGGGGCGCGCTTGGCCTTTATTCGCGGCAAGATATACAAACTTTTTTTTAGCACGGCGGCGGCCTATGGTTTGCTGGTGGGCGTGGTGGTTTTGCTGGGCTGGTCTTGGGGTTGCTGGGAGATTCTGCGGCCATGGCTGATTTATTTTACGCTGGCGTTTGGCTTGATTGCCTATGCCGAACCACGGCAATGGCTGTTGCGTCATGCGGCGCGCGGCCCTTTGACCACGCTTTTGCCGCGGGTGGGTGCGCTCAGTTCTTGCGTGGCGCTGGCGGTGCTGGCTTTTTTTGAGAGTACCGTTTTTGCGCCGCTGCCCGTATTGTGCGGCGCGCTGGCCGCGCTGATTTTCTTTGGGCTGTGGCTGGTCTTTATCCGCTGTGCCAGATTGGCGGCAGATTCTTTGCTGGCACGTCTGTTACAGTTGGGATTTATTTGGGGGCTGACTTTTTATTTGGAAACTGTCTCGTTGATTGCCGGGGCTTTGTTTTTGGGCTTAGCCAATGCTGTGTTCGGGCTTGAGGTCTGGAAGGCCAAAGATAAAATTGACCTACGGCGTTTGGGTTTGGCGGCTGTTTTCGTTTTGTATTTTGGTCTGAACGGCCTGCCTGAATTTAGCTTTTTGACCCTTGGCGGGGCGGCCTTAATTTTGCTGGGGCGTTTGCTGCTTTTTCGTCTTTACAATTTTTTTGCACAGGTCTACCTCTTGGGCAGAGAGTTTTCCCAGCGGGTAAATTCTGGTTTGCAAGTCAGCGAAGGCTTGGTTCTTTTTCTGATTTTGTCGTTCGGCGACAAGACGCTCTTGACGGTGGCGCTGCTTGTCCTGCTGATTGAAAATTTGTTTTATCCGCTGATTTTGCGGCGGATTTTGCGGCAGTCCGGCGAGTTGCGCGAATAATATGCGACTTACTTCCGACCAGCAAAGGGCGGTGAGCCTGCCCGAGCAGACGTGCCACCGCGAGACACCCCACCGCAGCGTATGCTTCGCCTTGAATTAATGTGCAGCTGGAATTTTGGCGAGGCAAAACTCATAAACTTTTTGCGCATTTTTCACGGCCGAAACTGCTTCCACTTCGTCCAACGCCATTTCATGGGGGTATCTTGGTATAGTGCCGTAAGCAGTTAAATCAGAACAACTAGTTAGGATAGTCGCAAAATCGGCATCTTTGGCCAGGCATTGCTGATAAAGCTGCACCAAATTATGCACTTTAGGCGGTTCGATTTCGTACAGCCATAAAATACAGCCTTTCAAAGCTTTTTCCGCAGATTGCTGACAGTGATAACAGGCAATTTCTATTTGTTGAGGACGCATGGCCAGACAATTTTTAGCCACTAACAAATCGTTCAGGGCAAGTTTCAGCCATTCTTGAACTATATCAATTTCTGTCATATAAAATAATTCCTTGCCGCGCAACAGTGCGCTCTAGAGTAGGCAGTTTGCTTCTTTCCTCATAACGGGTTTTATAGTTAGCCAAAATATCCACCGAGATTTGCATAGTTGTTTGCGCCAAATCTCTGTAGATTTTTTGCACAGCCCGGATCGGCTTTTCCGCGCCATCGTCCAGCACTACATAAAAATCGTAATCGCTGTCCGCTCGCGGTGCGCCATAAGCATAGGAGCCGAAAAGAATAATTTTCTGGCAATCCACGCTGGAAAGGATTCTGTCTTTAATATTTAAAATATCCGAGTTTAACATTGTAATAATTTTAACATATCACGCCAGCAGAAAAAACACGAGGGCGGCCGATTGGCCGCCCTCTATTCAACAAACTTCTGGGATTTTATTCTTTTACCCAGTTGCTTCCGCTCCAATTATACGTTCCTGCCTCAACATTTTCATCGCTAGTATTAGTATCAAAAGGATTATCCAATGAAGTTGGATCGATCACTATTGTGGCATCGGTATTGCCAACAATTAAACTAGAAACTCCTTGCCACGTTGGATCCTTGGCATTCGCTTTGAAAATTACCGTGCCGTCTATTTCGTATATCTTATGGTTAGTACCAGTTTTACTTGGATTGTAAAGAGTTACTGTTCCGGACTGAATATCCAGGACTTTGCCTGCGCCGATTGTCGCGGAGCCGTTGGAAGCGGCGCTGCCTGCTTCAAAAACAATATAGCCATTACCATCTCCAGACCATAGTTTTTCTGACGTGTCTGTCAGAGTAGCGCCGGATTTTACAACGATACTGCCATTGAGCGCTATAATTGCACTGCTGTTCAAAATCAATTCACTGCCGCTTTCTACAATCGCTGTTTCGGAACGCTTAAGCTCAAACGTTTTATGAATCTCGGCATCTCCATGCAATTCATACTCGAACCTTTTCAAGATAAGTTCGCCGCCTTCTTTTAATTCGATTGTCGCGTGATTGTCGTCTCCTACGAAAGGAATGAGGTTGGGACTAAGATATCTGTATCCTTGGGCGCCAGTTTTGAACACTATGCTGGCAGTGTCATTTTTCTGCCACGGTCCTAACGGGACGTCGGCGGCACGCTCATAAGCGCCATAGTCTATCAACACAGCTCCTGGTTCTACTATGATAGTACCGTCTAACCCAACTGCTACGTTGTTGCTGACATTCAGAGTCGCGCCATCTGCCACGATTAATTTTTTGTTGTCCGCAATGATAATATTTTCCGTAATTTCGATTTCCACACCTGTTTTAATAGTGATGTCATCTATGCCATTGGTGATCGCATTGATTAAATCAGCAGGGGTTTCAACAGTGGTCGTGCTTCTACCTCCACCGCCTCCGCTTTCGTCTCTACTGCTTCTCCCGCTGCCTCCACTGCTGGCGATTTTGCCGCAGCCAGCGAGAGTAAGACCGAGCGTCAGTATAGTTAAAAATACAAGAGTTCTTTGCCAGTTTATTTTCATTAGAGTATCTCCTTTGTTTAATTTTATTTTTGGAAACCATATAACAAATGGAAAACAGGGAGTATCGTTATTGTTGTTTGCCGCACCTCCCGTAATTATTCTCCCCCGGGACGAAATTGCACACAGAACGCAAAAAACATAAACCTATGTGGAAAATTATAAGGGGGGGGGGGGGGTAGTCAATAGGAAATTTTCAGCGTAGGTATGCGAAAAATCTGCCCGCGTGAAACAAAATGTTCCACGGAATTGTTTAAAAAAAGTAATTTAGAAACTTTTTTGAAATAAATTTCTGCATTTATACATTTCGCAAACCAGAAGAATAATTCGGTCATTGAGCCTGTGGTCATCGAGCGCAGACCCGAAAGGAGCGAAGTCGAGATGTCGAAATGACCGAGCAGACGTGCCACCGCGAGACACCTCACCGCAGCGTATGCTTCGCCAGCGTATCCGTAGGATACTTCGCTTAAGAAACCAATATTGTTCCTTTATTATTTCTTTAACCCGTATTTTCTACCGCTTGTTCCGGTAAAAGATTTACTCTGCCAGACTTTTGTGGAGATTTCTGTATATAATCTAATATGCAACTTACTTCCGACCAGCAAAGGGCGCTGAGCCTGATTCAGCAAAAGCAATTCACTTTAATCCATGGCGTAACGGGCAGCGGCAAAACCGAGATTTATTTGCAGATTGCCAAACAGGTGGTGGCTGCCGGGCGGCAGGTTATCGTGCTGGTTCCGGAGATTTCTCTTACGCCGCAGACGCTAGGGCGTTTTGCTGAACGCTTTGAGATTGCCGTATTGCACAGCGCTTTGACTCCCCGGCAGCGGCGGGACAATTGGCGGAAAATTGTTGCTGGCGAAGTGCAGTTGGTGGTCGGCGCGCGCTCGGCGCTTTTTGCGCCGTTTAAGAATCTCGGTTTGATTATCCTCGACGAGGAACAGGACAGCTCTTACAAACAGGACAATAACCCGCGTTATCACGCTGTGCGGACAGCCTGCCAGAGAGCGGAACTATGCGGTGCCAAAGTTGTGCTGGGTACGGCGACCCCGGCTCTGGAGACTTTTTACTTATTCCAGAACCCGCCCGATGCGCGGTACGGCTATATTTATCTGACGCGCCGCGTGCAAAATCGTCCCTTGCCGCCCGTGGAGATTGTCGATATGCGCGCGGAATTGCGGGACGGTAATTTTTCCGTTCTGTCGCGTCGTCTGCGACAGGAATTGCGGGTTTGTCTGGAGGCGCGCGGCAAGGCGATGCTTTTTATCAACCGCCGCGGTTTTGCTTCTTTTATCAGTTGCCGCGCCTGCGGTCAGGCCTTGATGTGTCCGCGCTGCAGCGTCTCGCTGACCTGCCATGCGGACGGCTCGGCGCGTTGTCATTACTGCGGTTATGCGCAGAAAATCCCGAACCAAGGCTGTCCGCACTGCGGCTCGCCCTACCTCAAACAATTCGGCGCTGGCACGCAAAAAGTAGAGGCGGAACTGCGTAAATATTTTGGGGACGCGCAGGTTTTTCGTCTGGACGGCGACACGGCGCGGGAACGCGGCGCACCGGAAAAAATCCTGCGGGAATTTTTGGCGGCGGACAGGGCGGTCTTGTTGGGGACGCAGATGATTGCCAAAGGACATGATTTTCCTGACGTAACCTTGGCGGGGATTATCGCGGCGGACGCGCTGCTGCATTTGCCGGATTTTCGGGCGCCGGAGCGGACGTTCCAATTGTTGGCGCAGGCGGCGGGGCGGACGGGGCGCGGTGATAAGCCGGGACAGGTAATTGTGCAGACGTATCAGCCGGAGCATTACGCCATTACGGCGGCTGCCAAGCATGACGCGCCCCTCTTTTACACGCAGGAACTGCGGCAACGGCAGGCGCTGGGCTATCCGCCGTTTTCCCGCTTGACCTCAGTGGTTTTTTCCGCCACTGACGAAGCCAAGGCCAGGGCTAGGGCGGAGGCTTATGCCCAGCGGTATGCCCCGCAAGTCCTCGGCCCGGTTCCCTGCCTGATTCGCAAACTCAAGGGCTATTACCGTTGGCAGATTTTGCTCAAAGATATGCCGATTGATTACGCGGATTTTCCCGCGGAGACGGATGTCAAGATTGAGATTGATGTTGACCCCTTGAATATGTATTAGCACCGCAAAATATTGTACAATAATCCCTATGGAGCCGATTGTTAAAACTGTGCCGTTGCCACCGCGTAAGGGCTTGACCAAAGTCCAGCAAAACCTGACTGCCATCGGTGTTCCGACCACGGACAATTGTCCCTGCGTCAAGACCTGCCAAGAACTTGGCACTTACAAGCAGGGTTCCTGTTTCTTAGGCAATAATGAGACGCAAAAATGCCTAGCCGCGACCAATTTATTGCTCTTGCGGGTGGTCAAGAAATAATTTATGGACGACCGCCAGCGTTTAAATATTCAGCAGGGACAGTTTACTTTTGCGCGCCAGAGAGATTTTAAGCTGGAGAGCGGTCAAAAATTTGGTCCCATCACGCTGGTTTACGAAACTTATGGCCGCTTAAATCCCGCGCGGGACAACGCGATATTGATTTGCCACGCGTTGACGGGCAATGCGCATGTGGCTGGCAAACTGCCGGGTGAGAAAAAGTCCACAGGCTGGTGGAACCCTGTTGTCGGCGCGGGCAAACCATTCGACACCGATAAGTTTTTTATTATCTGTTCTAATATTTTGGGCGGCTGTTCCGGCTCGACAGGTCCTAGTTCCCTCAATCCGCGGACCAAGAAGCCTTACGGCATGGATTTTCCAATCATCACGATTCGCGATATGGTCAATGCCCAGCGTCGCCTAGTGGCGGAGCATTTTGGTTTGACCAAACTACATGCCGTGGCGGGCGGTTCGATTGGCGGTATGCAGACGCTGGAGTGGGGCGTGATGTACCCGGAGATGGTCGGACATCTTTTAGTAATTTCCACGACGCACAAGCTTTCTTCGCAGGCGATTGCTTTTAACAAAATCGGACGGCACGCGATTATGATTGACCCCAGCTGGAAAAACGGCCGTTATTACAATACGCCGGGCAAAATCCGGGGCTTAGGTTTGGCTCGTATGGTGGCGCACATTACTTATCTCTCGGAAGAGGGGATGCAGAATAAATTTGGCCGCGAGCGCACCGGGCATAAGGATTTGTTCAGTTTCAATGAAAAGTTTCAGGTGGAAAACTATCTCGACCATCAGGGCGAAAAGTTCATGCAGCGTTTTGACGCGAACTCCTACATTTATCTGAGCAAGGCGATGGATTTGTTTGACTTGGCGCGCGGCTACCGTAATCTTAACGCGGCGATTAAGCGCATCAAAGGACGAACGCTCTTTATTTATTTCTCGTCGGATTGGCTTTTTCCCGAATATCAGTCTGCCGAGATGATTGAATCTTTTCAGCGCAACCATAAATATATTCTTTCTTATAAGGTTGAGTCCAATTCCGGGCATGACGCTTTTTTGGTGGAATACGACAAGCTCAGCCCGATTATGCAGGGTTTTTTGGATGCGCCCAACTGAGGAGATTTTTGCCGATTTGCGCTTGACTTTTGCGCAGAGGCGTATCGCGGCGACATATCTTTATGAGATAGGCCGCCGGGAAAATATCAGCGCGGCGGAAATTTTGGCTGCCGCCGACTTGACCAACCGCCGAGCCTTGATGCAAAGCCTTTTCACGCGGCGTTTCCCGGAGGCCAGCCAGCTAATTAAAAAGGGAGAATGGCGGCCAGCCTATTTTTAGCAAGATGTTGTCCGAACCAGCCAGCTTAATTTATATTGAACGTGCCGTGGCCGCCTTGCCGTACACCCAGATGGTTTTGCAAAATTTCCCCGGGGCGCGCTTGGAATTAATCGATAATCTCCGCGCGGTGGTTGCCCCGGCGCAGGCTTATCCGCTTGCGCCCCCTAAACAGGCTCAGCCGCTGATTCTAGCCCGACAGCGCGGGCGGTTCTTGAAAAAATGTCCCGGCACAAAAGAACATATTTGCTGTAATTATCACACGCTCAATATTGCCGTTGGCTGTCCCTACGACTGCACGTACTGTTTTTTGCAAAGCTACAGCAATACTCCCTTTTATACTATCTACACCAATCTGGACGAGATGCTGGCGGAAATTAAGAGTCAGGTAAAAGGCAAAATCCGCCTCGGCACGGGGGAGCTTACGGACAGTCTGGCCATGGAGCGGCGCACGCATTTTGTGCGCGAATACGTGCCGCAGATTTGCGCCATCTCGCCGGAAATCACCTTGGAATTAAAAACTAAATCGAACTGGACGCTGGGCGAAGACGAAGCGTCTTTATTGGCGCAATTCCGCAGCCAGCTTGTTTTTGCTTGGTCGGTCAATCCGCAAGACCTTATCGACAGCGATGAGTACGGCACGGCTCCTCTGCTGGAGAGAATACATGCCGCCCAGACTGCGGCGGCAAGCGGTTACCGCGTGGCGCTACATTTTGACCCGATTATTTATGGGCAAGATTGGGCGGAGCGGTATCAGGTTGTTCTGGATTTGCTGAAGGTCAATATCCCGCCGGAGCAAATCGCCTGGCTCTCGCTCGGCACTTTTCGTTTTACCCCGGCCTTGAAGCCAATTGTCGAGCGTCGCTTCCCTGACTCGACGCTGGTTTATGGTGAACTCTTCCCCGGTCGGGACAGAAAAATGCGTTACCCAGAGCCGATTCGTGTAAAAATTTATCGGCAGTTGCTCAAACAAATTGCCGCCATCTCGCCGCGCATCCCAGTCTATCTGTGCATGGAGTCGCCGGAAGTATGGCAAAAGGTATATAATCGACTGCCAAGGCAGGTGGAAAATCTAAGTGAATTATTCTGAATACGCACGGCAAGACAAAAAATATATTTGGCATCCCTTCACGCAGATGCAGGATTGGGAGAAGGACGAGATTGTCATTGTCGACCGGGCGCGCGGCAATTATCTCTATGATGTGCAGGGCAGAAAATATCTGGACGGCGTGTCGTCGCTGTGGGTTACGTTGCACGGACATTGCCATCCTTATCTCAACCGTGCCTTGCGCCGACAGCTTCAGAAGCTTGACCACTCGACGCTGCTAGGTTTGAGTAATACTCCGGCTATCGAACTGGCCGCCCGCCTGCTGGAAATTGCGCCGCGCGGTTTGGGCAAGGTTTTCTACAGCGATTCCGGTTCGACGGCCATGGAGATTGCCTTAAAAATCGCTTATCAGTACTGGCGGCAGGACAAAAATAAAAAATACCGCGCGAAGCAGAAATTTCTGACGCTATCCGGCGCGTACCATGGCGACACTATCGGCAGTGTGTCTCTCGGCGGCGTGGCGATGTTTCATGCGCTTTACAAGCCCTTGCTTTTTAAGACGATACAAATCCCCACGCCGTATCGGCATTACGGCAATGAGCCGGATTTGTCCGCCGCCGTGGCGGAATTGGAAAAAGCATTTAAGAAGCATCAGCAAGAATTGGCGGCCTTGGTTCTTGAACCGCTGGTGCAGGGTGCGGCGGGCATCTATACCGCCCCGGCTGGGTATCTCGCCGCGGCGCGGCGGCTCTGCACCAAATATAATGTCCTGCTGATTTGTGATGAAGTGGCGGTGGGTTTTGGGCGCACGGGGACGATGTTTGCCTGCGAACAGGAGAAGGTCAGCCCCGATATCATGGCGGTCGCCAAGGGTTTGAGCGGGGGGTACTTGCCGCTGGCGGCAACGCTGACGACGGATAAAATTTATGATAATTTCAAGGGTCAGTATGAATCACAGCGGACTTTTTATCACGGGCATACTTACACGGGTAATCCCTTGGCTTGCGCCGCCGCGCTGGCCTCGCTGGATTTATTCCGCCGGGAGAAAACTTTGGACAAAGTTCGGCAGAATATATCCCTCTTGGCGGAAGGGTTGAGGCGGTTTGAAACAATACCGCAAGTTAAGAGCGTGCGGCAATGCGGGCTGATTGCGGCTCTAGAGCTGCCGGACTATGCTTACCGAGACAAGATTGGCTACCGAATCTGTCTGCAGGCGCGGCGGCGCGGCCTGCTCGTCCGCCCTCTGGAAAACAATATCGTCATCCTGCCGCCGCTCTCTATCCAGCCGAGGGAGTTAAGCTGGCTACTGGCTGTGCTTTATCAGTCTATCCAAGAAGTTGTTGGCTTGGCCACGCCATCCGACCAATGAGAAAACGTTATTTTATTGCCGGCACGGACACAGGCGTGGGCAAAACTTTTGTTACGGCTTTGCTGGCGCGGGCTTTTCCCCAGTGCGGAGTTTGCAAGCCGATACAGACTGGTTATCCCGGGGACGAAGATTTGCGTTATATTGCCCAAGCCGCCGGGCTTGCCGGAAAACAGATTTATAATCCTCGGCATTTCACGAAGCCTTTGGCGCCACAGCAGGCCTGCGCGCAGGACGGACTGCCGCCGATAAACACGAAAAAATTGACGCAAGATATCGTGGCTTTTTGCCAAAGTTTTGCGGTTAGTTTTATTGAAGGCGCGGGCGGTTTATATGTGCCGATAAATCGCGGTTATTATATGCTCGACCTTATCAAGGATTTGCGGGCGGAAGTGGTCTTAGTGTGCCGCGCCGGGCTGGGTACGGTCAATCATACTTTGCTTTCCTTGGCGGCTTTGCGGCGGCGGCGAATAAAAATCAAGGGCCTAGTTTTTAACCAAACTTCCCCGCCGGACATCTCTGCCGCGGATAATCCGCGCCTCATTCAGGAGATTAGCGGTCTGCCGCTTTTGGGAATTTTTCCTTACCAAAAAAAATTAAATCCCAAAAGATTTAAAATAAATATGAATGGCTGTGATTTTGCTGAAAATTAAAAAAGTTTGCTGAAAATAACGGTCTGCCCGCTTAGACCAAATCCCTGTCCCGCCGCTCCGAGGTTTTATAGAAACGGATTTGGGGGAATTCCGCGCGGATAAATTTTACTTCCCAAGCGCCTTTAAATAAAAAAACCGACTGTCCGCTATTATCTTGCATGATGCGCAGCGGCTGGGCGGCCTGAAATTCTTGGAGATATTTTGCCTCGTCCGCGTCCAGCCAGTAAGCGAACGCCGCGTCGTAAGGCTGATAGTCGCATTGTGCGCCGTACTCGTTTTCCAGGCGAAAACGCACCACGTCAAACTGCAATTCGCCGACCGCGCCGAGAATTAATTTTTGGCCGAGATTGCTATAGAACAACTGTACCGCGCCCTCTTCGGACAACTGCCGCAGGCCTTTTTGCAGCTGCTTGGTCTTGAGCGGATTGCGGTTGACGACTAAGCGGAAAAGTTCAGGGGCAAAACTGGGTATGCCGCTGAAATTAAGCTTCTCCCCTGCGGAAAAAGTGTCGCCGATTTTCAATGCCCCAGCATCGTGAATGCCGATGATGTCGCCTGGATAAGCCGCCTCGGTAACTGTCCGGTTCTGCGCCAAGAAAGTCAGCGGGTTAGCAACTTTAAACTCCCTTTGCGTGCGTACCTGATAGACTTTCATGCCGCGCGTGAAGACCCCGGAACAGACGCGCAAGAAAGCGATGCGGTCGCGGTGGCGGGGGTCCATATTGGCATGGATTTTGAAAACAAGGCCAGTCATTTTGTCTTCCGTGGGTAGGACGAGGCGTTCCAGCGCGGGACGCGGTAGCGGCGGCGGGGCGAGGCGGATAATCTCGTGCAGTAAATCCAGCAGGCCAAAATTATTTAACGCGCTGCCGAAAAATACCGGGGTCATCTCGCCGCGCAAATATTTTTCTTGGCTGAATGTTTCCAAGGCTCCCGTGATGGCGGCAATATCGCCGCTCAATTTTGTCCGCTGTTCAGCGTCAAGTCCCGGCACATTTTCCGGCGCGACATTCCGAATTTCTGTAAAGTTTTGCCGATTGGCAAACTGCAGGTAACTTTGGCGCTGAATATTGTATACGCCGCGGAAATTGTGTCCGCCGCCGATGGGCCAGCTTAACGGCACGGCGGTGATGGCGAGACTGTTCTCAATGTCGTCGAGCAGGCTAAAGGGGTCAAGCCCCTCACGGTCAAGTTTATTGATGAAAGTGATGACGGGGATGCTGCGCAGCTGGCAGACTTCCATGAGTTTTTTGGTGCGTTCCTCCACGCCCTTAACCGAGTCGATGACCATCAGCACGGAGTCCACCGCCGTCAGCGTGCGGTAAGTGTCCTCGCTGAAGTCCGCATGTCCGGGGGTGTCCAGCAGATTAATAACCACGCCGCCGTACTCAAAAGACATGACCGAAGTCGCCACCGACACCCCGCGCTGTTTTTCCAGCTCCATCCAGTCCGAGGTGGTGTGTTTCTGGGCTTTCTTGGCTTTGATTGCCCCCGCCTGCTGAATCGCGCCGCCGAAGAGCAAAAGTTTTTCTGTAATCGTGGTTTTGCCCGCGTCGGGATGGCTGATAATCGCAAAAGTGCGGCGGCGGTT
>BGZO01000009.1 GCA_003864475.1 Candidatus Termititenax persephonae
TAATCATTTTGTCAGAACGTAACGTTGCCCTGCGGGCTTGCGACCGAGCGCGTATTTCTACGCGCTCGAGGAAGTCCTGCCAGTCAACCAGACTGGCAGGGTGAAGTTTGACTCTGCCAAGTCAGAGTATAATGACGTTACGTTATTTGTATTATTGGGGCGTAACGTCGCCCTGCGGGCTTGTTGGCATAACTTAACTTCGCTGACGCTTGTTAAGTGATGCTCTGCCAAGTCAGAGTATAATGACGTTACGTTATTTGTATTATTGGGGCGTCGCCAAGTGGTAAGGCAGCGGGTTTTGGTCCCGCCACTCGTAGGTTCGAATCCTTCCGCCCCAACCATATAGTACAGAATTTTTCTTCTGCATTTTCTACGCTTTTTGTCTTTGTATTTTCTTGCGCCAAAACTGCCCAAAACTCCTTAAAATCCAGCGTGATTTGCGCCGTCATTGTGCGGTTTTTCACCCCCTGTATTTTTATCTTTTCGCCGCCGCAAAATGCCGCCGCGCTGCGACCGTCTGGCCTAAAAGTGAAGTTCGAGCCGATTTTTTCCAGCAATTCGCGCTTTTTCTGTAAATCATCGTTTTTTAATATATTTTTTGGCTTATCCAGGCCATTTATAAACTCACCAAGAAATTCGAGCCAGAGAAATTGACCGCGCTGTAAATATTCTATATTTTTTTGCAATTTGTATTTATCGTTAAGCAATTTTTCTTTTCTGGCGCAGTATTCTCTTTTAGTAATAGTGTTCTCTAAATATAAGTCCATTAGACGGGATAGTTTGTTTTCAACATTGTTAATATTGTTATCAATTCGCGTTATTTCACTAACACGGGAACTGCTCAAACTTTTCCGTTTTTAGGTTTTCTTTAGATTAAATCCTGCTTGTTGAGCAAGATGAACGATACTGCCAAATGTTATCGGATTATTTGTGTTTTTATTTAAGTAACAATACTCTAATATACGTTTAGAGCGGATTTCGTTATGATTGCTTTTATCTAATTCACATAAATGTAAATAAAATTTCTCACCTATATCAAAAGAAAAAGTATTTGCTATGGCAATAGCAACTCGATACCAGTTTTCATAAGAACTAGTAATCGACAGGTTGTGTTTTTTTAAGAATCGTATGATTTTTATAATCTTTTCTTTATTAGCAGGGTTATTTTTTTCCTCAGTACTATATAGTATTTTTTTTCGTTCAATTAAACTGGTTATTTTAGCAGATTGACTTGTCGTAATTACTCTATTCATATTTAAGTCTGTTGTTTGCAATCGTCCATTTATTTGATTATATAAAATACTAGAATCGGGTATATATGGTTTAGGTTCATCGTCTTTTAACAATAAATCATTGTCGTCTGAAATAAAGCAAAGCCTAGTAATGTCGCTTCCACTAGAATCTATTTTTCTATTTACTTTTGTTTCATAATAGTGTTTTGCACTATCAAATGTATATTTGTGATCACAAACTCTATTCAATGTCTTTATTATAAACTTTATTCCTTCTCCAGACGGGGATATCCAACAAGCACAAACATAGTCATCAGAAAATAATTGCCGTTTTAATACATTTATTTCATTACTGTCAATATGGTCTAAATCAAACACTATTAAATTTGTATATCCTATAAGATATTCTATTTTTCTTATTCTATTAAAAACACCAGAAATAGTAATACTTGGAAGTGATTTCTTTAAACTATCATAATCTTCCTTAGATTGCCTGAATGTTTCTCTACATTTAGTAATAAGTTGTCGATAAACACCACTTTTAATATTTAGAAGTTCTGTATGTAAAGATACTTCTCTTACATAAGTAGAAATCCTAGAATATTTTGAGACTATAGTTTTTGCGAAAAAATGCATACTGTATTATTATAGTAAATAATTCGGAGTAGTGAAGAGTGGTTTAACGTTTGCTTTTAAATCATTAAATCTAGCTTGGGTAAATATAGCAACTATCCAAGAAATGTAAGCGGTACCTATGTGGTACGATAGCAGTTGACGGAGATTTTTATTTACGCTACTCCGAAGTCTAGACTTATTGTATGAACTTTGATAATTACTTTACTCGCGATAAAATTATTCAACTTCTGTGTAAGTACAGAGCAAAAGTTGCTAAAAACAGACACAAGAAACACATAAGATATTCACTATCAACTGAGTGTTACATAGAGCCTAAAGGAGAAATTTATCAAATCATGCCACCACGTAGAATGTGGCATAAATTTCGATTTAAAGAAGATAACAAGGAAGATTCTGTAAAATATACAAGAAAGGTAATTTATAAAACCATCAAATATACTGAAGGCAAATTCCAGAATAATCCATTAAAAACACCACCAGAATGGTTTGATAAGTTGAACTTATTTATCGATGATATTGTCTCAAAAATCAATTCTGATTATAAATTAGGCAAGCCGCACATTTATTTAATAACAAAAGACAAAACGAGAACAGAATATAGGCCATTATCGCAATATGCCTTGGCAGAAAAAGTAATTATTTCTGTTACTGCAAAATATCTTACAGAAATATTTGATTGTTTATTCCTTGATTGTTCATATGCTTTCCGTTTAACAAAAAGCAAAAACGACTCTTCAGGGAGAAATCATCATGCAACGATTCCAATAATACAAGAATATAGACAAAATAATGGGGCTAATTTATGGGTTGCAGAATGTGATATTAGAAAATTTTACGATTGCGTTAACCACAAGATAATACGAAAAACATTCCGGCAATTAGAACAACAAAAAAAGTCTCAAGGGATTCTTCTTGATAGACGGGCAAAAAAGATATTTTACAAATATGTTGCTTCGTATTCATATATGGACGTTTTGGATAAAGCAACCCAAGAGTCTCGCCTAGATAAATTGGGCTTTGTAGAGGTAGCAAAAGAATTAAAAAAAATATATCACTGCCAAAATAAAATATTTTCTTATAAATATATTGGTGTTTCTCAAGGCGGAGAATTATCTGGGCTTATTGCGAACATAGTGCTTCATAATACTGACATCACAGTTTCAGCTTCTTGTGCTGAGTTTCATTATTTGCGTTTTTGTGATGATATGATTCTTTTAAGTCCAGATAAAACAAGCTGTTCAGATATTTTTAGTCATTATACGCAAAGTGTTAGAAATAATTTACTCGCCATACATGAACCAAAAGAATTGATAACTTACACAAAAGATTTTTGGAAAACCAAAAGTAAAGCACCTTATTTATGGGCAGCAAATAATTTTCCTTGGGTAGCTTTTGTTGGATATCAAATTAAATACGATGGAAGTGTTAGAATCGCTAAGAAATCTATTGATAAACAAAAAGATAAGATAATTGATGTATTAAACGAATACAAATTATTGTTAACCCAATCAACCGAAGTATTACCCAGAGTATCTCTTGGATACATAAAGAATTCTATAGAGAAGTGCCTAATTTCTTTATCTGTCGGGAGAACAAGATTATACAATTATAGAAAATATAAACCAGTACTATGTTGGATAGCCGGATTTAAGGCTGTTACAAGAAACCCTATATTCTTCAATCAGTTAAAGAAACTTGACCATTACAAAGCTAGTGTTTTACGAAAGTTTTTTAAATTCTTAGACAGCAACCAATCAAATTTTCCAAGCATAACCGCTAAAAATCATAGAAAGAAAAAGAAAAGCATTAAATATTATGGAAGACCATTCAGTTATCATGGTGCAATTGAAAATGATATAACTATCGTAAAATCATAACTAAAAAACTCCACACATTGCTTGTTTAATACTACAGCAATAGTTAAGCCAAGCTTTTATTTGAAATTGATTTTGTTCCGCGAGAATTTCTATCTTTTCAAGTTGAAATAAACGTTAAAACACATGGCGATTGCGTTTACTATCAATGTAAAGGTTACAATGTTTAGGTGCATCTTCTGATTATAGTACTGCAAAGAAGATAAAATGCTTGCTTTTTTATCTAAATCATTTTTCAATCTTGTCTCAAAGTATGTTTTGTCAAATAGTCTAGTTGTTAAATGATATTGTGTTAAGTCTACTTTATATTCGCAATCAGCCAATTTCAGTCTTTCTATTAAATTTCTTTTCTCACTCAATTCCTCGCCATACATTAACCAAGAAGTATATAATTTTTCCCATGCCTCATAGTAAAACTCATAACCGATTCTGTTTTTAACGGTTAATAATTTTTGTTTTTCTTTTCGACTATTACATATCTGATCTTCCTTTTCTGCTTTTATATATTCGGTGTATTTTTTATTAAAATTTCTATAAGCATTAAAATATTCTTGTTTAAGTGTTTTCAATGATGATTGGACGTGCTTATTCATAGTATAATCATAACAAAAAAATCAATCATATGTAATCATATTATTAATGCATCTAAAATATCTATGGCAAATCAAGCAGTTGTATATCGGCTTGTCGATGACATAAATTAAAGCTTTTTGTTGAACATCGTAAATATTATTAGAACCAACTTAATTATTCAAGCTACTTAAAACATCTAAAAAAGCCATTTTTTGTCCCTTTTTAGAAACTAAAAAACTAAAGTAAAAGTGTCATCGAAAGCCAATTTTTATTCCTTTTTCGAATGGAGAATTTGAACAGTGCCTGAGATTAAAGCCAATTTTAGGTTCTTTTCCGTAAATCAAATAATCAAGGGTTTGAGGACGAAAAAAGCCAATTTTCTGTTCTTTTTTGTAACTTAAAACATCTAGGAGTTCAAATTTAATGCTTCCTTTTTCATATCATCAGGCGTTCTTTTTACTAATTCTTCTGAAAGAAACTCATCCAGCTTATTATGTAGATACTCTACCTAGGAAGAAAAATTATTTGATGTGTCTACACCTAAAATCTTTTCGGAATAGTATTCTTTCTGAAAATGAAAAGTCCCGTTTCTAAATAGTTTAAGAAGTCTTACCTTTTCTTTATCCAATAAGCTATCAATGGTTTTATCCCTTAAACCTAATTCCCAATAACCTTCTATGACTACATATAACGCACTATACCAATAAGCATGAAAAAGCCCCAAATCTCCTGTATAAATATTAATTTTACCGTGATATTCATGTAAATTAACCTGCGGCAAATTTAGTTTCTTGCCTTGTTCAAAAAATAACTCTTTCATCCTATTAGAGTAAAGCCAGTATCTAGGTAGCGAGGCAATCTCTTCAACATCTTTTCTCATAAATACATTATACAATAAATAAATTGATGTTATTTAGGGGTTATAAAAGTATTATTAATTATACAAATAAAATAAATATGAAATTATGATTTTTTTCCTGTAGAATATATTTATGTCAAAGTTGATGACCAAATCAAAATATATGCTTGGATTACAATGTCCTAAACTCTTATGGTATCACTTTAATAGACCTAGTGATATTCCCCCGATAGACGAAGCTACACAGGCAGTATTTGATGAAGGGAAAAATGTTGGAGAGTTGGCAAAAAGTTTATACCCTAATGGAGTTACTATTGACAATAGTTCCTTTACAGAGGGATTACGACAGTCTGAGAAATATATACAACAAAAACAACCTTTATTTGAAGTGGGTTTTATGTCAAATAATTGTTACGCTAGGGCAGATATATTAGTTTCTTATGACCAAACTCAATGGGACATGATTGAAGTGAAAACGTCTACGAAAGTAAAAGATGAGCATATAAAAGATGTCGCATTTCAGAAATTTATTTTCATGAATGCAGGAATAAAGATTCGAAATTGTTATCTCATGTTTATAAACAAAGATTATCTCAGAAAAAAAGAACTATCCCCAAAGGAATTCTTTATAAAAGAGGATATAACAGAGCAGGTTGATAATGAAATTATTAATATCCCTAATAATTTACTGATATTATGGGAAATAGTTAACGCGAAAGACGTTTCCAATATTGAAATAGGGACTCAATGCTATGAACCTAATCTGTGTAATTTACATGATAAATGTTGGCCTTTTTTACCAAAACGAAGTGTATTTGATCTATATATTGGTAAACAAAAAGCTTTTGAATTGTTAAAAAAAGGAATAACCCTTTTAAAGGATATCCCTGATAATTTTGAGCTTACAGATAATCAAAAGATACAATTAATTAATAATAAAAACAATGCCGCCTATATTAATAAAGAAGCCATAAATAATTTTCTTAACAAAATACAATATCCTGCTTATTATTTAGACTTTGAAACTTTTAGTACAGCAATTCCTATATTAGAAAATACCAAGCCATATCAACAAGTTCCATTTCAATACCCTCTCCATATTGTAAAAGAAAAAGACTCAGTGCCTGTACATGTTTCATATTTATCAGAAAGAAAAGATGACCTTGGAAAAGATTTCATGGAAAGTTTAAAAAACAATTTAGGAGATGCAGGGTCAATAATTGCTTATAATGCAAAATTTGAACGAGGTGTTATAGAAGGATGTTTATTATCTAATCCAGAATATGCCGAATGGACAAAGAAAATCTTCCCAAGAATATTAGATTTAATCGAGCCATTTAGGGGTTTCTATTATTATCATCCAGATCAAAAAGGTAGTGCATCTTTAAAAAAAAGTTTTACCGATCTTAACTGGAAAAAGTTATGAAAACATGGCGATTGGGAGCGGACAAACTGCAAGTAAAGAATATTTCAGAGTTACTTATACAGATAAGGATAAAGACAAATTGACTGTTTACGATGCATTTGTTATTTGGACACTATTGGCATGGTTGAAATTGCAAATAAATTGTATATGTTATTAAAATAAAGGGAATATTCAATGCTGAATCAATCATTCTCTGTAGATAACTTTAGAAAAATAGTAGATTTAGAAAATCGTAAAGGTATATATCTTGAAGGCAAATTCTTTCATAGTCTTAAGACACATACGGAAGACATCAAGGAATGTAATAAATTAATTAAAGAATGCAAGCGAAAACCAATTGCCCTTAAGGATGAACTTAAAGAACTATATAATAAAAGAACAGAACTAGAAAACAAAAGAGAAGAAAGTCTTCAAATTGAACTACAAAAAATAAGTGAGAAGATAGTTACCTCTAACTTTAAAATAGAATTAACAAAGAAGAATATACCTAATAAGAAACCTATTTATCTTGTAAAAGATGCCCCAGAACATTATTTCACCATAAAGCAGTTACAAAATAATATATCAAAATTATTTGGTGTTAAACAATCAAATAGATTTGAAATAATTAGTCAGATTACAACTTTACTTAATAATAATTTTCCTAAATATGTGTTAAGAACAGATATAAGTGATTTTTATGAAGACATTAAACATGAGCCTTTATTGGAGAGGATTAATGGAAATAACTTATTAACACATCTTTCAAAGAAGTTTTTGAAGCAAATCTTGTCAAATTATTTAAAACTAGCAGGTAGTGATAAGGGGCTTCCTAGGGGTGTTGGCATTAGTGCTTATTTAGCTGAATTGTATATGAGAGATATTGATAATGACATAATGTCTTTACGTGGAATAAGTTTTTATGCTAGGTATGTAGATGATATTGTTATTATTTTTACTCCAACACTTGAAGACCAAGAAAGAAATTATCTCCAAGATATAAAAAGCATTATTGAAAATAAATTTAAATTAAAATTAAACACCTTGAAAACAGTGTCGTTTGATTTGAGATACAAGTCTCAACAATATACATTAGAATATCTTGGGTACAAAATACTATTTGGCGACGGACATATTAAAACAATGCTTACTGACAAGAAAATAAATAAATATAAAGAACGACTTAACCTAGCCTTTGAAAATTATTTAAATTTAAGTAAAGTTAACGAAAAAAACGCAAGGAAAATATTCGTTAAACGGATAAGACATTTAACTGGAAATACTCGCCTAAGGAACAATAAAAACAATGTCTTGGTGGGGATATATTACTCTAATGCTCATTTAACAGAGCTACAATCGTTAACAAGTTTGGATGACTTTCTCCGAAACAAAATTACCAACGAGATTAAAGTTACACAGCTACAGAGTAGGTTAAGGGAATATAGTTTTGAAAGTGGTTTTGTTGAAAAAAGATTTTCTGTTTTTACGACGCAAGAGTTACAGAAAATTACAAAGGTATGGAAATAAAGTGAAACGCAATAGAAAATTAATTAAAATCAAAAAAGAACGGGTAGTCTTGTCAGATGTATTACCTTTTGAACTTCCCGTTACTTTTTCAAACAGACATTTCTACAAGTTTCTAGCAACTAATCATATTCGAGTTAATCGGAACATAATTAGTTGGGATAAAAATGACCCCCAATTAGAGTTAATAATAAAACTTATTTTTGGATTTGATAAAACAAAAAAAGTTATTAATAGGAAACTTAAGATTGATTTTCAGGATGGTGAATTCAAAACCATCCCATTTAGATATAAGATATCTCATAAGGATAAAGATTTTAGAGAGTTAGTAATAATTCATCCTAAGAACCAGCTTGCTATGATTGAATTTTACGAAAAATACAAAGAAATAATTTTATATTACTGTAGGCTCAGTCCTTTTTCCATAAGAAAGCCATATAAAGTAGCTAAATATACTTATCATAATGATAAAGTTCATATTAAGAGACTTGCTTATGACCATGAACACAAATCTGCGGAAGAATATGATAAGGAGTATGAGAATTTAAAAACATTTTTTACTTATAAGGATATAAGTAATGTTTACAAGTTTTATGAATCATATAAATATCATCGTTGTGAAAAAAAATATAATAAATTATTTAAATTTGATATTTCAAAGTGTTTTGACAGCATTTACTCTCACTCTCTTTCATGGGCTTTATTAAATAAAGAGATTGTTAAAGATAATCTCAAATGCTCAAATTCTACATTTGGTGGCAATTTTGATTTATTAATGCAGAATTTAAATTACGGAGAAACAAATGGAATAATTATAGGACCTGAATTTTCCAGAATATTTGCTGAGCTAATCCTTCAGAAAATAGACTTAAATGTTATGCATTATCTACGGGACAATCTAGACAATCATGCTCATGGGTTAAAATTTAAAACGGATTATGAAATATTTCGCTATGTTGATGATTTTTTTGTTTTCTATAATGATGATAAGACAAAAGAAAGAATTATGAATGCTTATAGATTTCATTTAATGGAATATAAATTGTATATAAATGACTCTAAGTCAGCTTTATTTGAGAAACCTATCATTACTGGGCTTACAATTGCTAAACAAAAATTAGCAGATTTATTAAACGAAAATTTCACTTTTGAAGTATCAAGTAAAAAAAAAGGCACTGAAGAAGAGGAAAAAAAGTATTCATTTTACGCTAGTTCTAATAAACTAATTACTAGATTTAAGACCATAATAAAGGAAACCAATACTACCTATAAGGATATATTAAATTACACTCTGGCTTGTATTGATCGTAAAGTATTCAAATTAATAAAAATCTATAGCAGTATTGAAAATAAAAAGGAATATGAATTAAAAGCAGTAAAATCTATGTTGGAATTATTAGATTTTATATTCTTTATATATTCGGTTTCTCCTAGAGTAAACACTACAATAAAATTGTGCTTAATTCTAAGTAAGATTACAAAGTTTACTAAATTAAAATGTAATTTCAATATGGATAATCGGCATCTTGTTTTTAAAAAAATATACGATGAGATATCTTTAGTATTATGGAAAAATAAAAATTCTGGATATACCCAAGTAGAAACTTTGTATTTATTAATTGCTTTAAAGGAATTAGGTAAGGAATATAGGCTAAATCAATCGGTCTTATGCAAATATTTTGATGTCAATATTGACACTGGAGTATTTGGGTATGACTTAAATTACTTTTCAATAACTGTTTTATTGTTTTATATTGAAGATAAAAAACGTTATCTCGATTTTAAAATTATATTGAAAGAGAGAATCAAATCTAAATTTGAGAAAAACAATAAACTGAAGACTACAGAATTAACTCTTTTATTGCTTGACCTTATTTCCTGCCCTTATCTTGACGATGCTTTTAAAAGACAGTTATTAGTATTTTATGATATTACGGAAATTTCTGAACAAAATGGCATATTGAATAGAAAAGAACTTTGGTTCACAAAATGGATTGATTTTGATTTTTGTAAAGAACTTGACGCAAAAAAGAGTCAAGAGGTATATTAATCTCATCATGCTTCGTCCAAGTTAATTCTACACACATGCATGAGTTTTATTTTCATATCCATTGGGAATAAAACAAAGAGGGCAACAGGGACGAGTTGCCTTTACTTGTCTATGTATTTTTTTAGTTCTTCAGCTCTATTTTTTAAAACGTATTTATCCATATTAATATTTGAATCAAATCCTCTAGTGCCATAAGCACTATCTATGTTGCAAAATCCAACACCAAAGAACTTGTCTGGGTTCTTTTCTTTCTTTGTTTTTACGCTTTGTAAAATATTTCCCATCTCCGTATCAGTTAATGCCAGAATTAAGGAACGCCAGAGGTTAGATTTTATATTATCTTCTTGGGAGCATACGGGATAAAGACAAAACAGAAAGAATGCACCGGACAGCCCTTCTTCATATTTATCGATAAAGTTATTAAACTAGAAATTGTATTGATATTTTGAGGTATTGTTTTGAGGTATTGTCTTTGAAATTATTATCAACATATGACCTAGAAAGTCCTGGAATACCGCGACAACATGATGGAAATGGCCGTGCGCGGCATAAGTGTCGGCGGGAAAGTAACCAACGGGTTGATGTCCATGATCCCGTATATGGCGGACTTTGCGCTGGCGGCCTGGACGGGCGGCGGCTGGGGCGCGGCCAAGGGCGGCTCTGCAGTCGCCGCAAAGGGAACAGCCGCGGCCGTGGCTAAAACAGCTGGCGGTGCCGCAACTAAAGGCCTGCCCTCACGCGGCGCGGGACATCTGGGCAAGTGGGCGCTGAGTGCCACCAATACGCTGGCCAATCCCGTGATGTATCCGCGCCTGCTGAATTATACCGGCCAGAACATGCTCAATGACCAGGTGTTCCTGACGGACAAGGGGGCGCTGCTGTATAAAGACGCGCAGACCAGCCCGGCCTCGGCATTTGTGCGGGCCACGGGGCAGCTATGGCTGGAGATATTCGCGGAGAGCGGCGGCGAATTTTTATTTGACCCGCTGGCCAAAGGCATTCTGGGCAAAATAAATCCGGCGGTGGTCAAGAATTTCCAGCAAGCGGTGAAGAAGACCGGCGCGGGGAAAGCATATGAGTTCTTAAAAAAATCCGGGCAAAGCAATATTTTGTCCGAATACGGCGAGGAACAGCTGGAGGCCGTGCTTAAAGCCGTGTTTAATCTTGACGAAAATAAAGAATACACCTTTGACGACCTCGGCCGGGCGATGTTCCCGGACAACTGGGAGGACGTGCTGGTGACGCTCGGCGTGCTGTCCGTGCCGGGCATGGTGTCCACCGGCTCAATGGCGCTGGTGGCCAGAACGGCGCGCGGCATGGAAAAAAGGAACGGCCGCCCGCCGACGGAAAAAGAGATGCTGGGCATCGTGGACAATGTGCGCGGCATACCGGAAAGCAAGGTGGACGAGCTGAACCGCCGCTGGGAGAGGAAAGAGACCGCCGAGGACATCGCCGCATTTGAGGAAAGTTTCGGTGGTTACCGGGAAGAAATGCGCGCGGCAGGTTTGACCGACAAGGAAGTGGACAGCAACTCGCTACTAATCCAAAACTTTGTGGAGGCATCCGCCTATAAGACCGGACGGACGCGCACGGAAATATTAAACGGCTGGCTGGGTGATAATGGCCAGCAGAGCCTCAAGGTGCCGAACATCGTCGCGGACGCTACCAGTAGCGTGTCCACCCCTTTGGCCGAAGGCCAAGGCACGCTAGATATGGGGGTACGCTTGGCCGCGTAGGAAAATCTTGGTCAGCCGATGCTGAATGCCAGAATGACAGCTTTCGGTTCCAGCAACTTTACGGACTTTTATAGATGGGCGGAAAACAATACAGACCAAAAAAACAAGAAGTATTTTGAGCATCGCTCCGGCGGACTGGAGTTTGATATACCGGAGGACACAATCAGGCATGACAAAAATAAGCACGGACTGTCTTTAGACGAATGGATTGAATTATCAAATAACGCGAACATTCCGGCGGCCAGTGCGCTGGCAAAAAAGTCTACTATTGGTGGCGGCGGAGTTTTGACAAAGATAAAGACACCAAGTGGTTTTTACGGCATCAGTTTTGAAGTTTTCAAAGACAGAAATATTGTTACCACGGCTTTTAAGTCCACAGAAAAAGGCATTGATGCTTGGATGAAAAAGAACGCTGTCAGGACGATGCAAACGGCATCCACTACCGACCCGGCAACTAATAATTTAGAGGCCGGCGGACTGCTTCCTGAACAGCGCCTTGCAGACATTATAGCACAAGCCCGCGCTAATCTCGGCCAAACCAGCGGCATCGCGCAAGAAGCAATAGACTGGGCGTTTAGCGCTGAACCCGTTAAGAACCTTACAGGCCAGGAGTTCCAAAAATCCGATGTAAGTTTGATTACGCAAGTTATGGATTATTTCAAGAAATTCAACGGCAAGGTGGAAAGTCCAGAGTATGGAGTTGTTAATTTAAGCAAAAAAGGAATCCGATCATTTATCGCACACAAGCCAAATAAGATTAAAGCAGCCGCGTTTGCGTCGGTACCTGAAATCATTAGAAATGGACGCACTATCGGGAAAGAACAAAACTACAAAGGCCGCGGGTATGATAGTGCTGTTGTTGTCGCGCCCATCACAATAGAAAATTCAGAAAAACAAGCGGAAAGATACATAGCTGCAGTAGTAATTAAGCGTTTTCCAAATGGAACAAATACATATTACCTGCATGAAGTTATAAAAGAAAAGGGGCTCCGCGATGAAATCAAGACACCTATCGAAGCCCACAAATCAATTATATTACAACAGTTACAAAAGTCAATGACTGACCTCAATCAGGGCCGCCGCGGTTCATACAGTCCCAGCAAGAACCTGATCACCCTGCTCAAGGACGCGGACAGGTCTACATTTCTGCACGAGAGTGCGCATTACTTTCTGGAGTTCTACCTGCGCTATCTGCCGCAGGAACTGGACGCGGTGTTCAGGTTTGCCCATGTGCGGAACAGGCCGCTTAACCAGTTGTCCGATGCAGAATATAAGCAACTGCAGGAAGCCTTTGCTGTCGGCTTCGAGACGTGGCTCATGGAAGGCCGCGCGCCGAATGAGCGCCTGGCCAATGCTTTTGGACGCTTTAAGCAATGGCTGACGGAAATATACGAAAGCGTCGAAAATCTGCTCCAGCAGTCCGGCCTAAAAATCGAATTGAGCGACGACATCCGTAACTTTTATGCCGATATGTTCGCGCGGCCGGACGGCGCGACCGCCATAGATCCCGGCCTGACCTACGACCGCGACGTGAATCTGTATCAGGACGCGGTGAAAAAGATAAGGGAACTGAGGGAGAAAAAGAAAAGGATACGGGAGAAATATGGCGCGGCGGCCACGCCGTCACTGGAGGAGATAGAGCGGACGATACGCGATCTGGAGACGGTGGCCACCAACGTGCGGCGGACAGGCTGGGTGCGCGAAGCGGAGGCCGCTTGGCAGGAGTCGCCGCTGGCGCAGGTGCAGGGGCGCAAGGTATACATAGACCCGGACAGCGACACTTACGAGGAGCAACAGGTGATCCCCGCGGCGTGGCGCAGTAACGACCCCATCAAGGGTACGACGATAGACGAACTGGCGGACGA
This sequence comes from Candidatus Termititenax persephonae, assembly GCA_003864475.1. Taxonomy (GTDB): domain Bacteria; phylum Margulisbacteria; class Termititenacia; order Termititenacales; family Termititenacaceae; genus Termititenax; species Termititenax persephonae. Next base: position 13,755 of record BGZO01000009.1, read on the forward strand.
ACTGGGCATGACGCAAAACGAACTGCTGGCCATGATCGCCGGGACGCCGAGCAAAAAAGGGTTCATAGACAGATATCTGCAGGGGAAGCGGGGCGGGCTGGGGCGCAATCTGGCGGAGCAATACCGAGAACACGAAAGCGAGGTGGTGGGGAGCGTAACGCCGGAGATAGCGGAGATGCTATCCACTCCGGAGCAAAAAATATCGGCGGGAAACATCATTCTAGACAACAAAGCATTGACGCATATTGAGAAACGGCACGGACAAGAGATAAAAGATGCCGGATTCAACAATGCCCGTGATTTTGTGAATTTTGTTTTAAGTAACGTGGATGCAGTTTATGAGGGAAACAAATCAGTACGCAGAGTGCTTGTTACCAAGCAAATACGCCCGCTGGGACAGGTTGTCATAGGGTTGGCGTATGACGGAAATAACTATAGTGTGATAACAGGTTCAACAATACGCAGTGACTTTTTTGATAAAAAAACATCAATCTGGGAAAGGGCGCAGACCAATCATTCCCAAAGTAAAACCCCGGAAACCCCTGGCGCAATCTCGGGCCAGACTGATGCTTTAAATTTTACCACCATTTCCGATTTTGCCAATACCCCCGGCGGCCATGTGGACGCCGCGCTGTCCGGCGTGGAAAGAGAGTTGAGGGGGGCCGCGGCGCGGTTAAGGGAGCAGGCCAAGCGGAAAGCCCTGTCCGCCCTGCAGCAGGCCGCGTTGAGGGAGGCCATGAAACTGTCGCCCGAGCTGCGGCTGGAGGTCATGAGGAACGTCCTGCAGGCCAGGGCCGCGGCGGACCAGATGGCGGTTCTGAGCAATGTCTATGACCGCGCCATGGAGGAGGCCAGGATTGCCGCGGCACTGGTCCTGCGCGAGCAGATATATAAAGAGCTGAAATTCACCGAGCCGAAAAAAGGCATCGGAAAATACACGCACGAATATAACAATATATTCGAGGAACTGCGCAGGATTCAAGACCTTGCGCCTGACGAGGCAATGGCGGAAATAGAGCGCATCCCGGACGGCATGGAAGACGATATTGTCCCGGACGACGAGACGTTCCGCCGGGCATTTTTGGAATATACGGCTAACGGCATTGAGCAGGCGAACCTCGGCAATCTGGAGTTCGTGCTGAAAGGCCTGCGCGAGTTGAGGCATGAGGCCGCCGGCGAAAAGAAAGAACAGAACGCCGTGCGCGGACGGGCGGTAACAGAGCGCAAGGAGAAGATGCTTGCCGGGATGCGCAACACCAAATTCAAGGGCGACGCGGAGGCCTGGACGACGAAGCTGATCAACATATACCGCAACGGCAGCTGGTTCGGCGCGAATATGTGGTCCGTGCTCAACTCGATGTTCGGCAAGGAAATGGCGGACGAGTGGAACATGGAGCCGCAGGAGGCGGCGCGGGACACCAAAGCGTTTATGGATATGAAAGAAGTAATCACGGAAGCCGTGAACATACTCGGCCTGAAAAATGAGATGGGTTTTTACCGCTGGCTGGACGAGCACATGGGCGAGGAATACCGGCTCGTGCAAAGGCAGAGAAGGCTGTCCGGCGCTAATCCGCCCGTAAAATTCAACCGCCTGGGGATCATAGACATATATAACGCGGTCAAGAACGTGCGCGGCCTGGACAGTTATAACTGGGCTTACGGCGTGGAGAACCCGGCGGAGCGGGACAAGGACGGCAGGCGGCTGGACGTCGCCGTGCAGGAGCTGATAAACAGGCTGACACCGGAGGAAAAGGCCTTTGGCGACATGCTGATGGGCAAGGCCGGGGAATACTGGGACGAGCTGAACGAGGTCAACATCCGCGAGACGGGCCTGAGCATGGGCAAGGTGGATGATTACTGGCCGTCCACGGCGGTCAAGCCGGGGGCCATCGTCAATAATAATCTGGACTTTGAGGTGGTGCGCTTCGGCTTTCAGAAGGCCAGGAGCAGGGGCGTTGTAGTGCCCATCCCCGTCGATGCCTGGGGCAAGCTGAACAATCACTTGATGGGCACGCATCACGCCCTGGAGATCACGCTCAAGTGGCGGGATTTGCGGCAGGCAATCGACGACAATGAGTTGCGGTCTGACATAGAGGCGAAATACGGCAAGGCTGCTTATAAGACCATGCTGGATTTCGTGAACTCCATGTCGGCCAGGGGATTTTTACATGTTAAAATATCTTATGTTCAATAAATTAAAAGATTTACTGAATAACTCAAAGCACACCATTGCCCTTACTGGCGCAGGTGTGTCAACCTTGTCTGGCATCCGTGATTTTCGCGGCAAAAACGGTCTGTACAAGGACTTTGACGCGGATAAAATTTTTGATATAAATTATTTTTTTCAGGAACCGACCTATTACTACACCCAAACTAAAGAATTTATCTATAGCCTGGATAAGTACCAGCCAAACATCATTCACCAAACGCTGGCAAAGCTGGAACAAAAAAATATTATCCACGCTGTCTTGACGCAAAATATCGACATGCTGCACACCAAGGCAGGCTCACGCAAAGTTATTGAACTGCACGGCTCGCCTCAATATCATTACTGCACGGATTGCCAAAAAAGGTATTCTTTTGCCGAAATCGTCCCGCTAGTCCAAAGCGCTAAAGTTCCGTATTGCGACCAGTGCGGCGGACTGATTAAGCCAGATATTGTTTTTTTTGGTGATTTTCTAAACGCCAAAACTCTTACATCCGCCAATATCGAGGTTGCCAAAGCCGATTTAATGCTTGTGCTTGGCTCGTCCCTTATCGTTCAGCCTGCTGGTTATTTTCCGCAAACAGTGGCCAGAAAAGGCGGCAAAGTTATCATTGTTAATGAGATGCCTACGCCCGCAGATAAATTGGCCGAAATGTGTTTCAGCGATTTGCAAGAGTTTTGTGAAAAATTGAATGCCGTACTCTAGCCGTAAAATCGGCAGCGCAAACTACGCAAGAAAGTTCGCTTTAACAATTTATGTTAAAATATTTTCACATGTCTATCTTCTTTTTATGCCTCACCTTGCTTGGAGCGTATTGCGTGGCTTTGCCGTTTTGGCTGGCCAATTTGGCAACGGTCGGCGTGCTTGGCCTGCTTTTCTCCTACACCAAAGAGCGGGCCTGGGGTTGGGTGCGGCGGCGAAACGGTTATGAGCTGCCGTTTTGCCTGCTGCTGATTGCGGCCTGGTGGTCGGTTTGCGATGCCTATCTTCCGGCGCAGGCGGCGGCAGATGCGGCATCTTTGACTCTGCTGGTGGGCATGTTTTATTTTTTGGCGGCAGGTGTGCGCTCGAAAAAAGATTTTTCTTTTTTGTGGCTCACGGCTTGCGGTGGTTATGTACTGGTATTGCTCTGCGGATTTTTGCAGTATGGCATGGCTAATTGGAATTGGCCGCCGATTCCCGGCTTGAGTTTTTTGCTCGAAACAAAGGGCTTAAACCGCATCTGCTCGGTTTTTATCGCGCGGGCGGGGACAGGCGTTTTTTCCGCATTTATGAGCCTGGCTGCTCCCGTGCATATCGGCTGGTTTTGTCGTGAACTTGGAGCAAAAAAAATAAAAAACTGGCTGGTTATTATCGCGCATTTGCTTATCCTAGGCCTGAGTATTTTTAATATTATTTTTTCTTTCAGCCGTAGTCTCTTGGTTGCTTACTTGCTGGTCTTTTTGTTTGTCTTGCTCAAGGCCAAACACTGGAAACAGCTTCTGGCTGTCGGCTTGATTTTGGGCGTTTTGGCTATGCTGTGCCTGCCGCCTCTACAGAAAACCTTATCCATGCTCTTTGACAGAAATGACTACTCCAACCGTGATCATATTGATTCGATTGTGCTGACGTTCAGGAATATTGCGCGGCACCCGCTCAATGGCTGGGGCGGCGGGCATATCAATACACGCCTAAAAAAAATAGCCGGACGCTGGACTAATCTGCGCGGGCAGTACAAAACCCCGGAAGAAATACGCCGCGCCAATGAAAATCTTTTCATCATCGACCAGGAAGCGCAGGCTGACGGAGTTCTTTATGTTTTCTCGCCGCATAATATGTATCTCGGTTACTTTTTGGAATACGGTTTTTTGGGATTCTTGGGCGTACTACTTTTGCTGATATACACCTATCGTCGTTTGCGCGTACTGCCCGGCAGTATCGCTTATGGGCTACTGCTTGGCCTCATCAGCTTTGCCGCATACGGTTTGTTGCATGACTCCATTCGTGCGCCGATTATGGCCTACTTGTTTTGGTTTTATCTATTATTGGTCGTAAAGTTTGAGGAATTTTATGGGACAAATCAGGATTAGTTACGATATCTGATTGAAATGTTTTTTTACCAAAAATATATTGCCGGACTAGATTTAATTGTCGACGCTTTGCCGAACAGCGATTACACGCTTCAGCGCACTTTTTTTTTGAGGGGGGGGAGGAGCGTTACTGGATTACCGTGCCAGATAAGCAACAGGCTACGGACACTGCTTTCGAGACACAATTAAACACGCTAGAGAATAGCCATCTGCGGGAAGCACGCCAAGCCCTAGCGAAATTCAATAATATATGGTCAATCGTTTTATTGGTCACTGACGAATGCAATGCTCGTTGTGAGATTTGCTTGCGTTACCGCGAAACTGAACCGACACTGCAATTCTCCGAAATGCGTGAAATAATCGACATATTCAAACGCTTTGATGTTAAACGGGTCTCTTTTACTGGCGGAGAGCCGTTGTTAAATCCCTTTTTACCAGAACTGCTGCGCTATGCGCATGAACAGGGTTTGCTCACCTCGCTTTCCACCAACGGCACAAAAGTTACACGGGAATTTATCGACGCGGTGTCTGGCAGTTTGACTGAAATAATTATTCCTTTTAACGGCTCCACGGCGGAAGTTTTTTCCGAGATAGTGCCTTATGGCAACGCGAAACACCTCAACAATTTAAAAACCTTGTTTAAATATATTATAGAAAATTCAGCCATCAGTTTGAAAGCGATGACCGTGGTGGCAAGGCAAAATCTGGCAGACTTGTCCAATATTGGGCATACTTTGTCTGTGCTGGGCGTAAAGGTCTGGAAAATAGACGAATGGTATGAAGTTCAAGAAAATGCTCATGTCGCTTGGAAATACAAATTGACCAAGGCTGAATTTGACGCGGCGTTGACCAATCTAAATCACGCTTTTCCTGAACTAAAAATTATTTATAATAGCGTTGAAAAAAGAGAAAACAACGCAGTGTTTTTAATTTCCTCGAGCGGACTAGTGGTGCAAAATAACCAACATATCAACCATTCAATCGACCGGATCTTTGACCGACCGTCTAATTATTTAAGCAATCCGAAATATTATTCCAATGTGCCGATAGCCAACTACGCCGTTGATGCGCCGGAACAAAATAATCTCAATGCCAAATATCTGCGCCAATTTTATGCAGTACAAAAAAATTGTTGGGCTATGTGTCCGCTACCGGACAGACCAAAGTTTTTGCACCACATACTGATTATGGGGCTAATATTATGGTTCCACAATATTTGCGCTCCGCGATTTACCAAGATTTTCAACAATATCATTATCCGGGAATCTGGGACGATTATTATGAAATCACTCCCAACTTGTACTCAATCGGCCTGTACCCGTTGGGCAGGCACTTAACCAACGCGTGGTTTTATCGCTTGGAAAGTATCTGGCAAAATACTGAACAGAGCAAATTGAGTGTCGTCGGTCCCTTTTGGGGCGAGGGTTGTATTTTTTATCTTGCCGTTCCTGAACAAGATGATTATTTCTCAAGATTAAAATCTTTGTTTCAAGACAGCCTCGGTTATGTCCCAAGACCGACTGCGGATGACCGCACTGTGGGCTGGATTAACGTGGCCAGAACACGTCGCCCTGTTCCGGTAAATATTGTTTTAGCTTGGCAACAAAATGGTGGCAATAAAACACTGGACAGTTTTTATCCTACCAGATTAGGTGCAATCAAAGCCGATTGGTATGAGAATATTTATGACTTGGAATCGGCAGTGATTAAGTGAACAGGTTAAATCGCCAAAAAATTACGCAGTATTTGCAGGCCCGCCTCGCCGCTTTTCTCCGGGTGAAATTGCACACCGTAAACATTACCGCTCTCCAAGGCCGAACAAAAATCCACGCCGTAATCGGTCCAGCCAGACACCGCCGCCGCCGAGTCGGGCAGAGCATAATACGAATGGACGAAATAGGCGGAAAATTTTTCTGGCAAATCCCTAAAAAGCTGATTCCGCGCTGACTGGCGCACATCGTTCCAGCCCATGTGCGGCACGGACAGTCCTGCCGGGAAACCCGCGGCTTGGCGGAAAAACTGCACCCGCCCCGGCACAAGGCCCAGACCCTCCGTTACGCCAAACTCCTCGCCCACGGAGAGCAACAGCTGCAACCCTAGGCAAATGCCGAGCAAGGGTTTTTTATTATCTTGCAACACCGCCAGCAATTGTTTCTTGCGCAGATTGGCCATGGCCTGCGGGAAAGCCCCGACCCCGGGCAAAATCAATTTGTCGGCCTGCGCGCTGACCTGCGGCGAGCCGGACACTTCCGCAGAAAAACCCAGCAGTTCCACGGCCTTCTGCACGGAGCGCAGATTGCCCATGCCATAATCGACAATCACTAGCTTCACGGCAAGACCAGCGCGACCGCGCCCAAGAGTCCAGCGTCCCGCCCGCACCCGGCACGGAGAATCTTAATAGAATGTTCCGGGTTAAAAAGCCTGAACATCCTGAGATTTTTGAGGAGCGGCTGAAAAAAATAATCGCCGTTAAATGAAAGTCCGCCGCCGATAATAATCATTTCCGGGTCGAAAGTGTTGACCAGATTGGCAAGGCCGATGGCATTGTAATACCCGTTCACGTCGAGCAGTTCCAAGGCAGTGGGGTCTCCCTGCTTGGCGGCCTCGACCACTGTCTCCGCCGTAAGCTGGTCAGCCTTAGCCAACTCCTTGAGCCGTGTCGCCTCTCCGCTCTCCACCTTGGCGGCAACCATTTTGGCCAGAGCCGTGCCGGAGCCGAGGGACTCCCAGCAGCCCTTGTTGCCGCAACCACAGAGCGGGCCGTCCGGTAACAAGATGACATGACCAAATTCTCCGGCCGTGCCGTTCGCCCCGGCGTACAATTTGCCGTCAATAATAATCCCCCCGCCGATGCCCGTGCTAATCGTAACATAAATGAAATTGCGGCAGCCCCGACCCGCACCGTACCTCAACTCCGCCATGGCTGCGGCATTGGCATCGTTCTCGATTGTATAGTCCGCCGGATACAATTTGTTCAGCGCCGACCAGAGGTTGACACCGCCCAATTGCGGGATATTAGGCATACTAAACACCTGGCCGTCCTTGACTTGTCCCGGCACACCGAGTCCGATTTTTGTGATATGTTGGCCGGCGGACAGCCGCTGAATCAGCTCCGCCAATTGTTCCGTAACATTTTGTCCCGTCCGAACCGTTTCTTTTTGTAAAATCTGCCCGGCTTTATCGGCCAGACCAGCGGTAATCTTCGTGCCGCCCAAATCCACGCCTATATACATGCTTAGGATAATATAGTGAAACTATTTAAAAATCAATTTCAGCGGCGGACTCGCCCGACAAATCCAGCGTTTCGCTCGCTTCCGGCTTGACCACGGCTGGGGCAGACTTTTTGGACAAGCCAAAGGTATACCCGAGAGAAATCCGATGGGTTACCCCCAGGTCACCCATCGGCACATACGCATAATCCGCCGCCAGCGAGGAAAGGGCCACGCCTAAGCCTAGTGAAAATTTACTGAAAGTATTGTAACCCGCGCGCCCAGCAAAGAAATTACCCAGCCAATATTCCGCACCCACGCCAAAACGCAGGTCATTATCGTTAGGTATTTTCACGTCCGCCAGCAGATTCAAGCGATTGCGAAAAACCGACAGGGCATAACTCGCACCCAGCGACAACTGGGTCGGATATTCCTCATCCTGACGCAACTGTTTCAGGCCTAGATTTTGCAGGCTCGCGCCCAAAGTCAGACTGGGCAACAAATCTTTATAAATAATCCCGGCATCCAAAGCCGCGCCGCCGGCTTGCTCCCCGGCCAAATCCTCGCTGATGATTTTCAAGCCCAAGCCCACATTCAGAGCCGTCGAGATGACGCGGGAGTAAGCCAGATTAAGTACAGAAATCGCGCTCTTAAATTTGTCATCCGTTTTATGATAACTGTTACTGCCATCAGGAGCGAAAGTGGTTACCGTATCCTGCGGCGTATCCAGCATCATCAGGTAAACCCCCAGCGTGTCTTTTTCGGTCAGCGGGGCGGCGCCAAAAATCGTCTTGGCGGAAATTCCCGCCAGCCAGTTCAACTGCATGAAATCTACCCGCGCATTCTTGATGGAACTTAAACCCGCCGTGTTCCAATAAATAGAGCTGGTGTCCTCCGAGCCAGCAGTGAAATTCTCGCCGAGAGCCACGGCTTTTGCACCCAGACCGATTTTCAGATAATTGGCGGCGGTAGTGCCAGGGCCGTTGACCGCAGCCCCAAGGCTATTGACCAAGATTATGCTTGCCAAAATTGTCGTTAAGAATATACTACGCATACTTCTCCCCTGTCAGCTCAATTATCGGCGATTAGGAGAGCAATAATGTATCGAATTTATCTGCTTGGTTTAAGGGAGCATCGATTTTTTCTGTTGCTTAATTATTATTTAAAAAAAAAACGGCAACAGCTAGGTCATTTAATTGTCTGCGTATAACTGTCCGCAGGCCGCGCTAATATTCTGCCCGCGTTTGTAGCGGATAGCCGTCGCAAAACCCCTGTCCGTCGTAATCCACCAAAACTCCCGTATCGTCTTCCGCGGGCTGGGCCGGAAATCCGCGCGGAGATGCGGATTATATTCCAGCAAATTAATCTGCGCACTCAAGCCGCCCAGTAATTTCAAGAGTCCACGCGCGTGTTCGCGCGTGTCGTTCACACCGTCCAGCATAATGTACTCAAAAGTCAACCGCCGCCCGGTTTTCTTTTGATAATTTTGCAAAGCCCGCCTTAAATCCGCCACGGGATATTTCTTATTGATGGGCATCAGTTTGCCGCGCACCGCGTCCGTCGCGGCGTGCAGAGAAACCGCGAGGCGAACCTGCAAACCCTCGTCTGCCAATTTTTCAATGCCCGGCACCAGACCGCAGGTCGAGATGGTAATATGCCGCGCACCAATGTTCTTGCCCGCCTGATTATTGAGGATACGGATAGACTTCAGGACGTTCTCATAATTATCCAGCGGCTCGCCCATGCCCATATAAACGAGATTTTGGATTTTCGTTTTTTCTATCTTCTCGACCTGAATGACTTGATCGACAATCTCTCCGGCTGACAGATTGCGCCTAAACCGCATTCTGCCCGTCGCGCAAAACGCACAGGCCATCCGGCAACCAACTTGGGTGGAAACACAGAGCGTCCGCCTGTCGCCATCGCGCAAAAGGACTGTCTCAATTTTCTGCCCATCCGGCAGGTTAAAAAGATATTTCCGCGTGCCGTCAGGGTCGTCCGCTCTCTTTAACAATTGCAGATTCTCGACAACAAAACCGTTGCTTTGCAAGTCTGCGCGGAAAGTTTTGGGCAGAGCGGTAATCTCCGCGATGCTGGCTGCCGCCTTATTGTGCAGCCAAGTAAAAAGTATAGAACCGTAAAAAGGCTTTTCCCCCAGTTTACGCAGCTCTGCTAAATCAAAATCTTTGAGGTTTTTATTGGGCATAATTTTCTTAAATATCATTCTAGCACATCAGGCTGCCATTATGCCGCGCCAATCACATCTCTCAGCTTAATATTTAGTTCCTCAGCCGTTGAGAAATCACGCGGGTCAAGCGGCGGATTTAGAATTACCTCGCCTTGGGTGGTCGAACGCCAGTCAGGAAATCTCTGGTGGCGCGGATAAATCTCATAAGCGCCCTTGATGGTAATCGGCACAATCTTCTTGCCCAATTTATGCGCCAGCAAGGCCGCGCCGATTTTAAACTCGCCGAGCTTGCCGTCCCGCGAGCGCGTGCCTTCGGGAAAGACAATCAAAGACCCGCCCTGCCGCAAAATATCCGCGCCCGCTTTGAGCGAGGACAGTGCCTGCCCCTGCCGCTCTACAAAAATAATCGGCAACCTGCCCAGCAACCACGGCAGAAAAGCCAATTCTTTTTTGCCCAGCATATATGTTTTCTGGCGAATGTCCGGCGGCATCGTCGCCAAGAGCCAGACAATATCCAGATAGGACTGGTGATTGGCCGCGTAAATACAATTGGCGGTGCGGTACAACTCAGCGTTCCGTACAGTCAGCGGCTTGCGGCGGCATAAAAAACCGCCACCCAGCTTAATCAAGAAAGCCACCCAGAGATTACGGCTGGGTCTCAGCTGATGCGTAATTCTACCGCTAACCAAGTCGTCAGTCGGCTGCTCCGCGCGGGAACACGCCGCCGCGCATTCCACAATCTCCCGTAAATTTTGTAGCGAGGATATTTTACCCAAATCCAGCGCGATATTCAGCCGCAACTCCAGATAGGCCGCCAAATCCAAGAGTTTTAAGGAATCAATTTTCAGCTCCAGCAGCGTATGGTCTTGATAAAAAACTTTGGTCCCCAGCTTCTCTGCCAAGATTTTTAAAACCTCTTTTTGGCGTGGGTCAGTCGGCTGGTAAGGCGAGCGAACAGTGTCCTGTCCCTCGCCGCGCTGATACTTGCCTTGCGCCAATTCTTGAAGCACCCGACGGATGACAATTTTTTTTGTAGAATTGCGCGGCAATGGAGCAAAAGACACGGCAAAGTCTGAAAGCGTTTTGTAGCTGGGCAAACCCTTGTTCATCTTCTCAATCTCCGCTCTGATGCGCCGATAACTGTCTCGGTTTTTTTCGCGCGGCACGATGACGGCAAAGACACTCTCCGCACCGTCCAGTCGATAGCCAAAAACCGCAATCTCCTCAAGCAAAGGCGAGCCTTGATAATAGGCTTCCAATTCCTCAGGATAAACATTCTCGCCGGAAGCCAGCACAATCATATTCTTGAAACGCCCTGTGATATGCAGTTCGCCGTGCTTATCCTTGTAGCCAAGGTCGCCCGTATTAAACCAGCCGTCTTGGTCAAAGGCCTCCGCGTTAGCCTGCGGGTTGTTATAATAACCGGGCGTTACGGACACGCCGCGCAGCCAAATCTCGCCAACCCCGTCCCTATTGACCTTGCGGAGCGTTACTTCATTACCGTCAATAGGGCCGCCCACCGCTCCCAGCGTATTATGCAGTAGGTTGGACAGGCAAGCGGGACCGCTGGTCTCAGTCAAACCATACCCCTCGATAATCTTAAAACCCAGCCCGGCATAATATTTAAAATAACGCGGCTTGAGCGCCGCACCGCCGCTGATAAAAAATTTCATCTCGCGGCCAATGACCTGCCGCACCGGCTCAAAAACTTTGGCCAAAAGAGTGCGCAGACCAGGCACTTTGCGCCAAACACCTGCGGTATTGAGAATCGCCATAAACAAAAAATACTTCAGGACAGACTGCGCCTTGACCTTGGCAACGATGCCGTCAAAGAAAAGTTCCCAGAGCTGCGGCACGCCGCAAAAAATATGAATCGGAGTCTCCGCCAAACTCTTGATAATGTCCGGGCCTTTGAGCGAGGGCTGAAAAACAATCGACGCACCGTACAGCAACGGGCCGAGGTAATTGGCCAGCAGACCGTAGCTGTGATGCAACGGCAGGATAGCCAAAAATCTCTCACCGCCGGACATCACGCGCAGGTCGTCGCGCAAAAATTTAATCAAACCAGTGGCGGTATAATAAAGATTGCCGTGCGTTAATTGTACAATCTTCGGCTCGCCTGTCGTGCCGGAAGTAAAAAGGTAGGAGGCTGTGTCCTGTAACGTAACCGACGGCGGCGGCAAGTCCGCCGGGCTGTCAGTCCAACCAGCGTGAATATCTAAAATCCGTGTATTCTTAAAATCAAGCTTGGCAAAATCCTTAGACACAAAGAGTGCCTTGGCGGCAACCCGCTCCAGCATTCTCTGCCAAATCTCCGGCGCGTCCAGATTTTGGTCGAGATGCAGAGCCACCGCGCCCAAACTCACAATCGCCATGTGCGTCGCGCACCATTCCCAGCTATTGCCGCTGAGGATACCCACGCAGTCGCCGCGCTGGATGCCCTGGCCCTGCAAAAACAAGGCGCGGTTCTGCACCATCTGCCAAACCTGACGGTAAGAATATTTATTGTCAAAAAGCAACGCATCAGCTTTACTGCTGACCGTCGCGGCAAACGCCTCATAAAGATTGCGCGGTTGGTTGGTCATTACCCCGTCCTTCGTTATTATTTTAGGCGCAGTTTATCGCGCCAAATGACAGCAGACAATTCCCGGAAATGCCGTCAAATCCAGCGCGAGGACCCCGTTATCCAACCGCAGATAACGCAGGGGGATTTCCACCGTTTGTCCCGAGGGATAGTAGCCGGTAATCTTGCTGACTTGGCGGTCGGCGATTTTAACCACGCCCGGCAGGCTTTCATACTGGATTGTACTCACGCCGAAAGACTGAATCAAATCAGGATTGCCCGCGCGGTTCTGCTGGTTTTTATTGCGCTCCAAACCGAACAAATAAATGACGGCTCCCTGGCCGCCCAGTTTCTGCTCAATCACGGTAACATTAGTCTGCGGACGGTTGCCTTTATAAACAAAACTGATGCCGCGCCCTTTCAACTCCTTGCCTTGTTGTACCCGGCCAGCGATACCATTGACTCCGCTGGCTTTGAGGTCAATCTTTTCCTGAAAACGGTCGTAGAGAAAATCCCCCGGTTGAATATACTTCGCGTCCAGACGCTTGTGCAGAGCCACGCTGCTGACCAGCCCTATGGCGTTCAGCTGATACGGGCGATTGCCCATGTTGAAGTAGTCATTGATAATCGGCTTGTCCGCCGCATCCGGCCCGTAATGAAAAAATAAAATATTATGCTGCTTGGCCGCGTTTTTCAGATAATCCATGATTGTCCAAGTTCCCTCGCCAGCATTGTCATCGCCGGCAAAAGTAAAGTTGGTCTCGGACAACTGTGCCGGATAGCCGGACGGCGGAGTAAACAAATCGAGATTGAGGTCGATATTGGAATCCTCGTCAAAAACATTGCCAAAGCCGGGGTTCATCAGCATACTATGCCCGCCAATCGGATGATGCGCGTATTTATTGAAGCGCAGTTCCGTCTGCGGGTCATTGAAAAACAAGTAAGCGTTGCCCAGCAGCGCGCCGACATCACGGGCATAGTCGTTGTTCAAGCCGACCACAAAACTGCGCGGAGCCAGCGTGCGCAGGAAAGCGTTGACATCCTGCGTGAAGGCAATCGGCAGCAGAAAAGAAGTAAAGAAAACCTGCTGACGGTCGTAATGCAGAAAATCGTCAACATGCCCCAGCGTCAAATCACTGGGAATCTGGTAATTATCCGGCATTTTGACCGCGAATACCGCGTCATAGACTTCTTTAACCTTGCCGCGCAAGGTCTCCGTCGTCAGGAGCGCCTGCCAGTCTTTAGCTATCTGGCGGTCTTGCCTATCGTCCACGCGCTTGAGCAGTCCGGCAATGCGCTCCTTATTTTTATTGGCCAGCTTGACCGATTCGTTCACATAATTACCTGTCGGCTCGGCATTCGTAATCCAACTGTACCCGTCCTCGCGCAGTGCCGATAATTCTTTTTGGTAAACCGGATAACTATTCAGCACTTCGTCGCGCAAAATATTGTAATAAATATACCCGGCAGTGTCCTTGACATAGTATTGGTCGGCAATCGCGTTGTTCAGAGCCGTTACATCCGCCAGCAAAGAGCGCAAATTCACACCCTGCCTGTGTTCCTGCAACAACTTTTCCGACGACTCAATAAACCCCTGCCAAACCTTATCAGCGCGCGTCCGTTCCAGATAACGACCATAATAAAAATGATAAATCTTGGAAAAATACTCGTCCGCCAACGGATTGTTCTTGTCTATCGTCCAAAACCCGCGCGTAAACCCCGTCTCATTGGCATAAGTCAAGGAGTCGGGCCAAAAATTATTCTTGCTAAAACTCCGCGCCAGCTTGGCCAAGGCCGGCTTGACGTAGCCGTCGCGCACTTCCGGCAAAACCAGCGTCGCCTTGAAAAGATCGTTGGTGCCGCTGAATACTGTGCTGTACGGCTTACCCGCAAAGTCTTGCCCAAAATAGCTGGCGGTAAAGTCTGTGTTGGGCAGGGCATCCACGATAATCACAAAACCTGCCGCCTGCCAGTTTTTCAAGGCCTGCAACAGCTCGTCCAAATCTTCTTCCGCAAGGTCGGCCCAGCTCGTAAAAATCTGATGCACCCGGATTGTATTCAGCCCAGCCTTTTGCCAAATCACACCCTGTTCACGGCAAAACTGTTGCAGATTCTGGCCGTGCAGTCGCTGCCATTCTTTAAAAGTCTCGCCGACCAGCGTGATGCCGCTCAAGGCAAAATCTTTGCCTCTTTGGTAGCCCCAAGCGCCTTGATTGTAGGTCAGCCCGTTGCTCTTGACCGCGGCGCGAATCTGCGCGTCAAGATTTTGGGCGGGCGCGGAGAAAAAAGCCAGCGGCTGAGCCTGCTTAGTCAAGTCGACAAGATTGGCATTGTTCAATTGGCCGGAAACGCCCGCCGCCAGAACCTGCGCGTCGCCGGGCGCGGAAATTTTCAGCGCGGTCTTTGCCCCGCTCAGATTGCGGCGGTCAAACTTGGTGTAAGGAGTCAGTGTCAAATCACTGTAATTGACAATGCCGTAAAAACCGCCCAGCGTAATCAGCACTTTTTTAGCACGTCCCGGGTATTCCGAAGAGTCGATGATAAAACGTTCCGTGCCGCCGACGGGAAAAACACGGTCAATGGTCTTCCAGCTCCCGTCCGTTTCCAGACGGTAAATCGGGGCTTGATGCACATTGCCATTGGCCTCATTGACAATGAACGCCTGCAGGTTAAAACGTCCATCCGCCGTGCCGGAAGTTTTGAAACTGACCTCGATGACCTGTCCGTCAAAATCCGCCAGCGTAGAAACGCGCCCATAAGCCGGCAAAGTTTTTATTTCATATTTGGCGGTTTTCTTGACTTCATGCAACGGCAGGGCTTTCAATTCTGCGCTAATATCCCTGCCCTCCAGCCCGGTGGTTCGCAGACGCTCCGCCAGCACTTCCGCATAGTCATACGAGTAAACGCCTGTCCCTGTTTTTAACTCATATTTTTTTTGGAATTGGAAGGCATTTCCGTCCGCAGAATACAGCGAATACTGCGACCAAAAGAGCGGATTGAAAGCCTTTTCTTGCAATAATTCCACGTTCAAAATACTGGCCTCCGGCTTATTTTCCAGCGGCAGCAGTTCAGCACGCCCCTTACCCAGCAGGGCAATCTGCCAGTAAAGTTTCACAATTTTTTGATTTTCATGGTACAAGGGTATGTAATACTCAATCAGGCCCTGCCGCGATGCGGACATGCGTCCCAGCTGAACATAGGTGTCCCCTTTTTTCTCAAAGACCGGCACGCCACTGTAGTGAAAGAGTGCGCCGCTCGGTGTCCGCACATCCGCTTCCAAAAAGAAACCGAAGCCTTCCCATTGATTCAAGCCAGTCTCGATTTTCTGCAACTGGACATTCAATTTGCCGCGCAGGGCATTGGCTGAAGCCGGGATGTCTATCTCCGTCTTGACCGCCGACCAGCCGCCCACACTCCAGTTATCGAACACCACCTTGCGTGAATGGTTCGGCAAATCCTCGTCAACATAAGCGCCCTGCACAGTCCAGCTCAGCGGCTGGCCATTGATGTTGTCATAAAAAGAACCGTTATTGGGCAGAACATTATCCGCATTGTAATTTTGCAGAGCCGGGCGGAGCGTGATGTACTCGGAACTGGCCTGGCCAGCAAAGAAATTCTGCGTGGACGGACGATTGTCCAGCTGATTATTTTCCCGCACAAAATGCATTCTAATCTGCGCGTATTGTGCGCCGCGCTCGTGCGGAACAACGAACAGACCCTTGCGCGCCTGACGCAGATTGGGCGCAGAAGCGGCGATACGCGGATAACGCTCCGCGCCATTGTCTGCCGGATAGACCTGCCGACCGCTCGCCTCAAAATAGACAATTTCCAAGGCGTTGACCGCCCAATCCGGCGGACTGCCGTGCTTTTGCAACTCTGAAGACATGATGGAGGACATCTCTATCTCATTGATTCTGCTCACGTCAAAAATATTGGTGTAAAAACCGCTGTAACCTCCCTCATTTTTTAAATCAAACCGCACGCTCCGTTTGGCGGCATCCACCGTCAGCCAACGGTCGCCGACATACAGGCCAGTCCCCGCAGAATGGTAAGTAAGCCTCGAGCCGCTCTCTGTAGCCGGCACGCCCGCGTCGGTAAAGAGCTTGGCGGCATCCAGCACGCCCGTGCCTTTTTGCAGAGCGGCTTTCCGCAAATCAAAACGGTCAACGACCACACCGTGTTTTGTCTTGTCCGTGTCCGGCGCACCAGCAATCTTCAGGAACAACTCAATCCGCACGGCATCTTTGGCTAAAATAAACTCATGCGTTAAAACACCGTCATAATTTACTATCGCCGCGCGGCTGGAGACAGGGACGGTCAGTTCATCGTTATGGCCGATGTCTTTGCCGTTCCGGTCATACTGCGCCACATCAAGAAAGATGTTTTGCCAATTATAAAAACCGGGACGCAGGCCGACCGCCTCAAACCAAGCCAGCAAACGCACCGGGCCTTTCAACTCCGCCAATTTTTGCGGGTCAGCGATGTCGCCCAGTGAGATTATCGTCCAAGCGTCCGGGTCTTTTTTATTTTGGATAAGCAGATTTTTTTGGTTTTCGATTTGCAGGCCAGGCTCGCTGGCGATTACGTTTATATTGAAACCCGTGGAGCCGCGTGGCAAATAATTTTTCTTTTGATAATAAATGTCCGTGGTAAAATATTTTTTGTTTTGCCTGTAGTAGTCCAGCGCGTTCGCCAGCACATCCGCCGAGCAGGCATAGTAACGGTCGGGGCGGGTCTCCCACTCGCCGCCGAAAACCACGCTCGGCAGTCCACATTCGTCCGCTAAAATTTCTCTCTCCCGGGCGGTCAGCTTGTCCAACTGTCCGGCTTGTTCAGGCAATAAGACGGCTTCCGGCGGTTCCGCGCCGAGATAAAAACGTTTGAAAACAGCCGTGCCAGCCAGTCCCGGGAAATGTTCCTGTGCGGAAATATCGTAGGCCCCGGGAATATCATGCTGCCAATCCGTGCGCAAGCCCTCGCGAATGTCCGCCAGCGTTACAGGCGCAGCGTCGGTTACGGCAAAAGGCGTTCCGCCAGCGGACTGCGCGTAGTAAACCCCGCGCACTGCCGCAGGAATATCCAACGCCCCGATAATCAAGCCACCGTTGCCCCTAAAACTCGGATAGAAGCGGTCGGTGGTGTTCGGGTACGTCCACCAAACCAGATATTCTTGTCCGCCTTTCTGCACATAAAAAGACGGCGCGAGACGCGCCACATCGTCGCCGGAATATTCCGTATAAAAATACAGCCGCTGGCCGACAAAATTTTGGAGGGCATAATAATTTCTGAGGCGAATGGTGGCCGTCCAACGCGCCCGGCGGTCTGCCTGTTTGTGCAGCATTAGGCTGGTCTGGCTGGAAATACCGTTGTTGGACAGGTTCCATTTGCTGTAATGAGCCAAGCCTTGCGGCTCAATCTCCGCCCCCCACAGCGCGGCCAGAATCAAAAATACCGCCCAAGGTTTCTGCATACTTTCCTCCTTATTTTTCTGCCGTCTTTTGGCTAACTCTTTGGTCTTTCAATAAATGTCCCAGTTTCAGTTCTTTGGTGTCCAAATATTTTTGGTTGTGGGCGGTCGGCTCGACAACAATCGGCTCGCGCGAAATAATTTTTAGGCCGTACCCTTCCAGCCCGACGATTTTTTGGGGATTATTGGTCAGGAGACGGATGGAGCGTATGCCCAAATCCGCCAAAATCTGCGCACCAATGCCGTAGTCGCGCAGGTCAGCGGGAAAACCCAAATCCTCGTTGGCCTCAACCGTGTCGCGCCCTTTCTCTTGCAACTTATAGGCCTTGAGTTTATTGACCAAACCGATGCCGCGCCCTTCCTGCTTCATATAGAGCAGTACGCCGCGTCCCGCTTTTTCGATGAGGCACAGAGCCTTTTCCAGCTGAGGGCCGCAGTCGCAACGCTGAGAGCCGAAAACATCCCCGGTCAGACATTCCGAATGTACACGCACCAGCACGTCCTCGCCGCCACCGATACTGCCTTTGAGAATGGCGAGATGCTCATGGCCAGAGTTTTTTTCGCGAAACCCTACCGCCCGAAAAATACCGAATTTTGTCGGCAATTGCACCTCCTCGGTGCGTTCAATAAGAATGTTTTGGCGCAAGCTGTAGCGAATCAAATCCTGCACGGTATAAATATTCAGGCCGTGTTCTTGCGCAAAAATCTTTAGGTCGTCTAGGCGCGCCATCGTGCCGTCCGGCTTGATGATTTCGCAGATGACCGCCGCGGGCTGCAAGCCAGCGTAGACCGCCAAGTCCACCGCCGCCTCGGTATGCCCCGCCCGCCGCAACACGCCGCCCGGACGCGCAATCAGGGGGAAAACATGTCCTGGCCGCTGAAAATCAGCGGCGGTTGCCCGTGGGTCAGCCAGCAATTTGGCGGTTACCGCCCTGTCCGCCGCTGAAATGCCTGTCGTTACACCATGTCGGCTGGCGGCATCCACGGACACCGTAAACGCCGTCCCTTTCGGGTCTTCATTATTCTGCACCATCGGTTGAATATTCAGGCGCGCCGCCGTCCCGCCAGTAACCGGAGCGCAGACCAAACCGCGGCATTGGGAAATCATAAAATTGATTTTAGCGGGCGTGATGAAATCCGCCGCGCAAACCACATCACCCTCATTTTCACGCCCCTCATCGTCAACCACAATAATCAGGCGGCCTTGCTTAATCTCCTCAATCGCCTGCTCTATACTGCCCATCCGCCCTCCTAATAGATAAACCGTTTCAAGCCCGCCCGGGGCTGTCCTTTTATTATAAGATTTTGCAGGTAGCGAAGCAATAAATCATATTCGACATTAATTTTATCCCCGGCGCGCAGACTGCCCAGCGTAGTGGTTCGCAAAGTATGCTTGACCAGGCTGACCGTAAAAACACAGCCCGCCACGTCCTGAATAGTCAGGGAAACACCGTTGAGCGTGATTGAGCCTTTGGGTGCCAGCATTTTTTGCTCAGTAACCTTGACGCGCAGGAGATTGTCCGCCCAACTCTCGACCAGCCCGGCCTCGTCCACATGCCCGCTGACAAAATGTCCGCCCAATCTGCCGTCCGCGCGCAGCGCCCGCTCGAGATTGACATTATCGCCCGCCCGCAGGCCGCCCAGCAGGGTGTCGCGCAAGGTCAGCGGCATGGTGTCAAAAACTAGGATGGCGTTTTTAATCTCCGCGACGGTCAGGCAGGTTCCATTGACCGCCACGCTGTCGCCGAGCCGGGTGTCCTGGCCAATTTTTGGCGCGGCTATTTCCAGCCGTTGTCCGACCGCCGCGACCCGGCCAATTTCTTCGATGATGCCTGTGAACATAGGGCTTGATTTTACTCTATATTAACCTCTTAGTGAAATTATTATTTCTAAATTTCTGACGCGGAATCCGAAAGCCAATCATGCCATCTTCTTGATATAAATCAGCGCATGGTATCTCGGCACGGTATTGACCGTGAAAGCGTTGCCGCTGCCCGTGTTGGCCACATTGCCCGTGATGGAGCCGGAAATAGTATGCGTGTGTGCGCCATCAGTATTGCTAATCGTGCCGGAAATAGTATGCGCATGTTCGCCCGCGCTGGCTGCCGTGCCGGAAGTTGTATGCGTATGCGCTCCCGCGCTGGCCGCCGTGCCGGAAGTTGTATGCATATGCGCTCCCGCGCTGGCTGCTGTGCCGGAAGTTGTATGCGTATGCGCTCCCGCGCTGGCTGCTGTGCCGGAAGTTGTATGCGTATGCGCCCCCGCGCTGGCCGCTGTGCCGGATGTGGTATGCTCATGCGCCCCCGCACTGGCCGCCGTGCCGGAAGTATTGTGTGTATGTGTGGCATCCATATATGTCCGTTGATTGTCCACATCTCCATTGCTAATCCCTCTATAGCTATTAACTCCCTCAAAACTAAATACTCCTGTCGCGCTTTGTTGCCCAGAACCAGAAATCTCATTTCCAGAAAAATATCCTGTCAAATCTTTGCTCGTATCAGTTGTCGAAGCGGAGGTGGTGTGTGTATGCGCTCCTGCGCTGACCGCCGTGCCGGATGTTGTATGCTCATGCGCCCCTGCGCTGGCCGCCGTGCCGGAGGTAGTGTGCGTATGCGCTCCCGCGCTGGCCGCTGTGCCGGATGTTGTATGCTCATGCGCCCCTGCGCTGGCCGCTGTGCCGGAGGTAGTGTGCGTATGCGCCCCAGCACTGGCCGCCGTGCCGGAGGTAGTATGCGTATGCGCTCCGGTAGAGGACGTGTTATTCCCCGTAAATGTATGTCCATGCGCCCCGGCAGAAGACGTGGCATTCCCCACCAAGGACAGGCCGGTTGCTCCATGATTGTGCGCGGGCAGGTTGCCAGTGGCTAAGGTTATTGATTGGCTGTCCGCCCCGCCGGTCGCCGCCGCCGCGCCTTTCATCCTGATAAACAAATCACGCAAATCAGGCGTGCTATAAGTGCCGTCGCATTTGTACCAGCCCTGCAGGACACGCGGCTGTCCAAGGGCATCCAAGACACCAGTCAAGAGCAGTCCGCCTGCCTGATTAGTCCCGTCGCCGTCATACATTAAGATTGTGCCTTGCGGAAAAAACGTGAAATTATTAATATCGCCCGCTTCGATTTTATGTCCTGTTGCAATGACCATAGCCAACCCCCAAAAGATATTATTACTATAAATAATTATAGCATTAGTTCTATATTTTGTCAATATCGTGCTATTAATAAAAATAGAATACTTGCTATAAAGATATTCTGGCAAAACAGGCAAACTATTTTTTTAAGGCGGCACAAACATGGCAAAATTGACCGACAAAGACTTGAAACTCTTAATCAGCAAGCGTCTAACCCAGTTGCAGAAACAAGGCGGTAAAACTATCGAACAAACTGCGGATTATTTGGACATCGACTACAGCCAGTACTTCAATCTACTGCGCGGCAAAAGGCTGGCCAAGCTGACCACCATCGTCAATATCGCCAATATTTACAACATCGGGCTGGACTGGTTTGTCAAAGAAAAAGCCGAGGAAAAAACGGAAACAAAAGTAAATACCCTGCGTCTGCTCAGCAGCTTCCACAAATTAAACGGCACTGCTCAAAACATCGTGCTGGAAATATTAGACAATCTCGCCCGCAAAAAATTCAAAACCCGCTGAAGTCCGGGCAATCCCGTGCGCTGTTGCCAATCCGTCCGAAAAAGTTTAGAGTTTGGCGGTTATCAATGAAGGAGTTATTCATGCATTCGGACGCGGTAAAAAAGGGGGCGGAAAGAGCGGCGCACCGTTCGCTACTGCGGGCGGCTGGGTTAAAGGACGCAGATTTTGCCAAGCCGTTTATCGGCATCGCCAATGCCTACAATAATATCGTCCCCGGACATTTGACTTTAAATAAAATCACCGCGGCGGTCAAAGAGGAGATTAGCCAAGCCGGAGGTGTGCCGCTGGAATTTGGAGTCATCGGCGTGTGCGACGGCATTGCCATGGGGCATGAGGGCATGAAGTATTCGCTCGGTTCGCGCGAGTTGATTGCGGACTCAATCGAGACCATGGGCCGGGCGCATTGTCTGGACGCGCTCGTGTTGATACCCAACTGCGATAAGATTACCCCCGGCATGATTATGGGCGCGTGCCGCCTCAACCTGCCGACCATCGTTATCTCCGGCGGGCCAATGCTGACGGGTCAGCACAACGGCAGGCCGCTGGATTTGAATTCGGTGTTTGAGGCAATCGGACAATTCAGCCAAGGGTTGATTGACGAGCAGGAATTTCACGCCATCGAATGTCAGGCCTGCCCGGGAGCCGGTTCCTGCGCGGGCATGTTCACTGCCAACTCGATGAACTGTCTGTGTGAAGCGCTGGGGCTGGCTCTGCCCGGCAATGGCACCATCCCCGCCGTTTACCCGGAACGGCTGGAGCTGGCCCGGCAGGCTGGCCGCCAAATCGTCGCCTTGACCAAACAAGATTTAAAAATCCGCGACATTCTCCGCAAGGAGGCTTTCGATAACGCGCTGGCGGTGGATATGGCCCTCGGCTGTTCGACCAATTCCGCCCTGCATCTGCCCGCTATCGCTTATGAGGCGGGCGTGGAAATCACCCTGCGGCTCATCAATGAAGTCTCCGCCAAGGTCGCCCATCTCTGCAATCTCGCCCCGGGCGGCCCTGACCATCTCGAAGACTTAGACCGGGCGGGCGGCATCATGGCGGTCATGCATGAATTGGACAAGAAAAACATCTTGGCGCGCGGCTTGCCGACCGTAAGCGGACACACCATCGGCGAAAATTACCAAAACGCCTCGGTCAAAAATCAGGCCGTCATCGCGCCGATTGACAAACCACATCATGCCCAAGGCGGGCTGGCGGCGCTCTTTGGCAATATCGCGCGCGACGGCGCAATCGTCAAACAAGCGGCGGTTGCCCCCGAAATGCTGAGGCACAGCGGGCCGGCCAGAGTGTTCGACAGTGAGGATGCGGCCTATCAAGCAATCCGCGGCGGGCAAATTCGCAAGGGCGACGTGGTGGTTATCCGCTACGAAGGACCCAAGGGCGGGCCGGGTATGCGTGAGATGCTCCTGCCAACCTCAGCCATCGCGGGCATGGGGCTAGACAAAGACGTGGCCCTCATCACGGACGGGCGGTTCTCGGGCGCGACACGCGGCGCGTCCATCGGCCACATCTCACCGGAGGCGATGGCGGGCGGTGAAATCGCGCTCCTCCAAGATGGCGACCTGATTGAGATTGATATTCCCCGCCAAACCATCAATGCCAAAGTCAGCCCCGCCGAAATGGAAAAACGCCGCCAGGCTTGGCAACCGCCGGAACCCAAAATCAAGACCGGCTACCTGGCGCGTTACGCCAAGCTGGTTACCTCCGCCAATCTCGGCGCGGTCGTGCGTTAATGCTCGGCCTAAAAATCTTTGACGGAGAGAATAAAAAAAATATTCCGCCAGAAATTCAAAGCCAGTTGGAGCAGGAAGTTCCCGCGCGGACTTATGTGCTGTACGCCGGGCGCACCGTCATCGGCTGGGCGCAAATCCTCGCCAACGAAACCGGGCATTACGAACTGGCCTATGTCGAGATAAAACCCGAATACCGTGGCCAAGGTTACGGCCGGGATTTTGTCCGTTTTGTTTTGTCTGAACATTTCGCCCAGCAGATTTACTGCCTGACGCTTAAGCCGGAATTTTTCCTGAAGCTGGGCTTCACGCTGGAGAAAAAATATCCGCCCTTTGTCGACCACCGCGACCCGGTCTGTCAGGCCTGCGACCCGGCGCGCTGCACGGCGCTGGTTTTCCGCAAACCCAGCGACTTAGTGCGTTTCGGCGCGGAACAAAAATATCTGCGGCAGTATGAGAACCTGCTGGCCGGGCAAAATTTCTTGGGCAGTGAGTTCTCCACTGTCAATGAAAAAACTTGGACGTTTGCGGAAAATATTTATTTCCTGAATATTGACGGTTATTTATTCCTCGCCGCTTATCCTTTTTTTGCCGAGCCCTTCGGCGTGCTTTGCCCGTACCGAACTATCCCGGACAGCACGTTGGATAAATTTTGGGCGCGTCTGCAGGAACTGGGCATCCGGCGCTTGACTTATCTGGGCGGGCGGACACTGCATATTTTACAAAACTATTCCGGCAAAAACACTTGGCCCATTAGCCTGGACAGGGACAATTTTGACTACCTCTATAAGGTCAGGGATTTTGCCGAGTATCCCGGAGCGCGTTTCGCCAATAAGCGCAACCGCTTAAAAAAATTCCTGCGCAGCCACTCCGGCGGCACGGTCATCAATTACGCGCCGGAGCATCGGGATTTGTTTTTCAATTTTGCGCGGCAGAGATTGGCGGAGATGGGCGTGGACGTTATCTCCGAAGAGGTTCTGCGTCTGGGGCTGGAGCAAAATCTCTACAGCGGCTTCCTGGTCAAAGTCGGTCAAGCGGAAGTCGGCCTGCTCCTCTACAGCGAACTGAATCCGAAAACCGTCATCGTCCATTTTGAGTTGATAGACGAACGTTACGACGGCGTGGCACAGTTTATGAATAATTATCTCGCCCTGCGCCTGCTGGGAACTTACGATTTTATCAATCGTGAGCAGGACCTCGGGCTACCCGGCCTGCGCAAGTCCAAGCTGTCCTACAATCCGTACCGTTTAATCAAAAAATATACCGTAAAATTTTGAGGCTAAAAATTTGCAATCTTTTTCGTAAACTTACGAAGAAATAATTGGATGTGGCAGGCCCAAGCAAGTACTGAGCGGCAGGCCGCCGCAGATTTTTTGTAGGATTTCGCGCAGGTAATTTATGAGCAGATTTAACCTCAAATTTATCAACTTTACCGAGCCGTACAACCCAAGCGTACTGGCAAATATACTGCACAACTATGCGTTCTTTAAGTCTCCGGTGGACAAACTGCAAGAAGAATTGAGCATAGTTGATAATTACAAAAAACATCCCGCTTTTTTGGACTTGGGACGGACAGTGCGGGTTTTTGCTTTGTCCCTAGACGGAACACCTTACGCGGTGCGCTTAATCAGCCAAGACATCCGTCAGCAGCATTTTTACGCGCGTCTGTGCGGCGGCAGTCTGGCCGCCAATCTGCCCGGCCTGGAAAGAATAGTCGCCGCGTCCTTGGACACCCATGTAACAGTTTCGCATTTGATGCCTGGACAGAAACTCGCCAAGCTCCCTGCGGAAGAACTGGCTTTTATTTCAACTGAACAAATCGCCAAATTAATCGACAGTCTAGTGCTGGCTTACGAGTCCGGCGTTTTGATTGACACCAGTCCCAGCAATTTATTTTATGACCGCCGCGCCGGATTTGGCATTATTGACTATATTTCTGTCGGCGGATTATCTTATTCTTTAGGTTACTTGCTGGCCGCAGTAATTCGGGGATTCAATTTTGATTTTGAACACCGTATCCGCAACATGACCAGGGCAGCGGTGTCCCCGCAAAATATAGAAAATTTTTGTGCGGCTAAAATACAAATCATCAGCCTCTACCTGCAGGCGGCCAAAGAAAGATTGTCGACCAAAGATTTCCAAATAACCATTTCCGCAACAAAAATAATGCTGACTACTCTCAAAAGAATGGCTAAATATTACGGTATCAACTTATACTGGTCGGAGTGGCGGGACTCGAACCCGCGACCACTTGCACCCCATGCAAGTACGCTAGCCAACTGCGCTACACCCCGGCTTTGAGGGGATTAGTATAGCAGAAAAAAAACTTTTGGATATCAAAATAACCCTGCACCGGATTTGCTTATTCAGTAGATTAGATTTGCCTTTTATTTTACAACTTGTTGTATGCCAAACGACAATTAATTATTTTGCGTAAAAACATCCATCCATTTGTTTAATTCCTTTTTCAAGGCTACGTCAATGTGGTTGCTGTACACACTATAATTCAAATCCGTCTTTAAACCAAAGAACTGCTTGGCATTTTCAAAAATATTTTCAATATCTTTCCACCATGTGCCGTTTATTTTTAACTCACCAATTGTATGTGCGAGATTATTACGAGCATTGCGTAATGATTCCAGTCCTTCCAAAAAATCATTTATGTTATTCAATTTATCGTCATTTTTTATCAGTATTCGCCATATTTTATTGTCAATTTCCGTAGAAACCAGCTTTTTGGAGTGCCAGTCTATTTGATTCAACCATTCATCCAGCTGTTTATTATTTTTTATTTTTCTCTCGTCAAAAACAATACCGTCAGTAGTTAACAAATCTGAATAACCATTGCCCCCAAATTTTTTAGCCAACAGCTTCTCCGCCATAAAACGCTGAAGGCTTTCCCGTACCACGCCCAGCTTTAATATAACAGAAGATTTATCGCGGTTACGATTAGCAACACCTGCACTCAAATAATATTCATAGGCCCGCTCAAAATTATCGGCCGGCTTTTTATATTTTATTTCTTCTGTCCATTGCCCATGATAAGATTTCTGCGCTTCATTAAAATCACCGCAAATTCTATTCTTAGCAAATTCAACCAACTCGCGGAACTCTTTAGTAATAATATCTTTGGCAAAGTCATTCTGGGACAGAAAATCACTCATGGCTTGATAATTAGATTTTTCAATGAAATGTTTGAGCATAATATAAGCGGACATGCTTGTATAAGCATCCAGCACACCCTCGGTTATACTTTTTTTGGCAGAATATTGAGGATTGGGAGAATAAATCGGTTGAGCGTTTTGCAGAAAACCAGTCGAAGTTACCAAAGACAAGACCGCCAAAATAGCCGGCGCACCTGAAGTCAAATTAACATATTTTTGGCAATTCTTCATTTGCGAATCTTCGTTAATATCTCTAATCGACTGTGCCAAGGCTTTAATAATTTGCCGCGCATTGGTAGGATCATCTATTGTGGGCAAAGGTACATATTGAATTTCGGCGTATTTCCGATAATAATCTCCTAGGCCTTTATTTTCATAATCTTGCAAGTATTCTTTGGTTACAAATATAATTATTTTCCTTAATTGCCCCTGCGGAAACTGGCCATTACAGAGTTGGGCAATGGCCCCTCCGTCTGTAGAAAAATTCTTAATATCATTGCCGCCTAAAAAAGTTATTAGGACTTTTGCTTCATTCGGCATCTATCCCTCCCATTCCCAGCGCAGTCTTGGCACCAAGACCAGTATATCGCACAAAAGCAAATAATATATCCGCGATTTGGCTTAGTGCTTCCGGCCCATTGACATACAAGCAGACCTCGCCTAAGAAAGCATTAATAAATACACCTTCCATGGCGTAACGCACCGTGCGCAGTTTGTATCCCGCAATCTTGGTGTGCCTGACGAGATGCTCCTGCGCCGCTGTATCGTTCAGGGAAACAGCCGTGGCAAAAGCATTCCATTTTCTGAATAAGGAGCCGTAAATTAACCGCACCTCAGGAAAAACCACAAACTCTCCCGCCGACTTGAATGTCGTAGGAGTCAGAAAACGCAGAACAATGCGCCGATTTGATTCGCCAGCCAAAACCTGATTAGTCAGGGTTTGGTAAGTCAAGGGATTAGCCAGCCGCTTGCCTAGAATATTTATCCGTGCGTTGTTGTGCTTGAGAACAATCTCCGGCGCATTATCCACCAGCAAACGCTGGATAATATTTTCCTTGGCTTCTGCCGTCAAGGTGGAGATGCGCCAGACATAGCAGTCTTTTTGATAATCGCGGAATAAAAACTGGGAAAAGGGCTGCAACTCATTATGATGCAATTCTTCGGCATAATCTGTATCAAGCTTTTCCATCAAGATACCGTGCAACAAAGAGCCGCTGTAACGGTTGATCCCGGTCTGTAGCGCCAAATCGATGTCCAGAGTATTCAGCATAGTTTCTTAACTGCAACAATCCTGCACCAACCCGGCGTTAAACCATGCTCAGGCTCGTGAATCTCTGCAAATTTTAAATATCTAGGAGCAAGCGCCGCTCTATCATGAACGTGCTGTCCAAATTTTTCTGCCAATATTTTCTTCTTGGCAGCCATGTATTCATGATTATCAGGATGCACGGCGCATAAAACAATTTTGGTATTAAAGCCAGACTGTCCCCCAATATTAATATTGGGTAACTTTGTAATGCCGTCTTTTTTGGTTAAATTTTGCTTTTGTTCTTCTGTATAATCATGCGTTCTAATATTGTCTTTATTCCCTAACGCTTCTTTATTCTCCTGCAAAACCTGCCCGTAATGCTTATCTAAGCCCTCCAAAATTCTTTTCAATGTATAGCCAGAGCGTTTTTCATCAATAGTTATCCCAAAAGTCAATATTGTGCCATCTTTTAAAAATTTTTTGTCCACAGTGAAATTTCTAGAAGAATAGCCCACTTGTTTATTGTCAATAATTTTCTGCGGCTTTATCCTATAGCGCACAAATTTCGTTTCCGGACAAATATTGGTATCCGTCACTTGAATATACTTCATAGCTTCTTTCAACTCCGCCTCGGCCTCAGTTACACTCAATTTTTTCTCCCGAATCAACTCGGCTATAAGCGCTGTACGGATAGCACCTTTGATGCTGGATCCAGGTACATACCCGCGTCCAGCAGTTTGGATAAAATCACCGGGTTTCTTGTTTGGTTTAAACTCAGAGTCCTTGATAAATCGTAAATATCCAGACAAAGAAGGCTGATTGGCTTCTTTGGGTATACGCCGCTCATATCTCTGGGCGCGATTCCTGTTTTGCTTTTCTTTATCCGCTTCGTTTCTTTTTAACTCCGCAAAATTTGTAAAATAGTTAATCCATTGTTCTATTCTTTGTTTATCTTTTTTTAGAATTTTTTTCCTAAAGTCAACTTCCGATTTTATCCCTTTGATGCTTTCACCGTCACCAATAAATAAGGGGGACAAAACATATAATTTCATTTCGTATGAACAAATATTTTGTGGCTTTGTTTCACTCATTATTTATCTCCCAACGCCAACAACATCGGCTTGCCGTAACGCCAGACAGGATGAGCGCCGCGATCAGAGACATCGACAATGCCGCCCTCCACTTTTCCGGCCAAACAAGAACCAGCCTTAACCATGACTATCGGTTTTTTCTTGGTTGGAGTGTCCGCATAGGCTGGCGAACTGACAAAACCGCCGCGCGGTATTAGCACATACCGGCTCTCCTTATCTTGTAAAATAGCAATCTCCGCCTCATCTCTTGGAAAAAAGCAAGAGAGCATCATATATCTCGCCGCAGTATTATTCGTCAGTCGAACCGCTAACTCTTTTTCTGCCGACGAACCAATCTCGGACATTAAATTTTGTCCTGTTGCAAACTCAAATTTGCCATAACCAGAACTAACTTCTCCGCCAATACCGGTCAGCCCCAGCAACTTTAAGAGATTGTCAAACCAAGCTTTTTGTTCCTCGGGCAACTCAACAATAAAATACAAACCACAATTCTCCTTAAAACGATGCGTGCTAACCGAAAAAAGTTCGGTATGTTTTGGTTTACCATTCGGCTTGGTCTCCGGCTGGCGCAAAATTTGTGTCTTGTCATACATGATTTCTACCGCAAACTCTTGCGCATCCGCTTGTCCCGAACGCAAATATTCAGCCAGCTCTGTTACAGGAATAAACTTTATTTTTTTCATTTTCTTTTTACCGCCGTTTGGGACTTCCATTTCGTCGTTATCTTCCCGCACCAGTCTGTACACTGGCTTGGGTACATACAATTCATCGCCAACATAAGGCAGTAAATCTGAGAGTAAAAACTTGCCGTCCTGCGCTGCTTGCACAAACTCCTGCAATCTTGCCGCGCCATACCAAGCCGCTATCTCTTGGCACAAGGCGCTGAAAAAGGTGTCCGCGTAACAGTGCAACTGGCTCTTTTCCAAGCCGATACCCGGACGCTCCGCACCGAAATGGACAGGCGCGATAAATCTTAGTTTATAGAGACAATGCATATTTCTCGCTTTCTTCTAAAATACTTTGCAGTTTTACAACATCAATTTCGGTCGGTTTGGTTAGATTCTGCAAATCAAGCAATTCAACTTTTAACCCTGCAACCTTAACCTTGCCGTAACCGCGTGTGCCGCTACCGCCCAAATAATCCAAATGGAAAAACTTCAAGGCTATGGCTAGATTGGCAAAATCTGCTTCCACTTCCCCCTGGACTTCCACATTGTAGATCAGTTGGAAAGCAAAATTCGCACCGGCCGGCACGCGCTCTAATTGACGCGGATTAGCTACAGAATCTGTCCTATTAATCGTATTTTCAAACTTAATTTCAGTTAAATACAAATCCGTTTTATCTCTTAGTTTTTCCACACTATCCTTGTCAACAAACAAATCATAAAACTGCAATCGCGAACTGATAATCTCCGGCTCGGACGCACCGAATAAGCGTTTAATTTCTGGCAAATCTTCTTTTATGCCTACCAAAGAATTATCTCCCGTCTCTCTCTCATCAATAGCTTTGACCAGCAAAGTACGTAACTTGCCTTTGAGACTGCTGCCCGGGATGATTGGCCGATTAGTCAGCGGGTCGCGCACCACTACGCTGTCCACCGCGCCGATCGGCGCAAAATCCTTGCTGGAGCCGATGTGTAAGCCTGTAACTAAAGTTAATTTTCCGCTAATTTTTATCTTTCCAAATATTTTTCTTTGTGTTGTCATTAGTCTTTACCTCCATAAAATTTATGATATGCCACGATTGTCTCCATCAATTTAGCAAATTTTTCCCACTCGGTTTTAGTATTAATTTTCTGGATTTCCGTATCCAATCTTTTCTGTAGTGCTTTCAGCGGTCCATTATTTTTTTCTCGTCCAGCTTGATAGGCCAGCTTCACACGCAAATATTGAATATCCTCTCTCGTGTCATCTTGCAAATCGCCGTCCACCG
>BGZO01000010.1 GCA_003864475.1 Candidatus Termititenax persephonae
CCCCGCGCGGATTGTCCCGGCGAAAAAGAAAAAGTACAGGCGGTGCGCGATTATGTTTTGGCGCGGATTGACTGGCCCTGCCGTCTGCAGGCTTTATTCCGGGACGAAAATCTGGGTTGCGACAGGGCAATCACGGAAGCCATTGACTGGTTTTTTCAGCAAGAGGAGCGGGGCATTATTTTGGAAGATGACTGTCTGCCCGCGCTGAGTTTTTTCCGGTTTTGCCGGGAACTTTTGCAAAAATACAAAAACGATTCCCGAATTCAGCATATTGCCGGATATACTTTTATGGATTATGGCCGGGCGCAACCGCGGTACAGCTATGATTTTGTGGGTCTGCCCAATTGCTGGGGCTGGGCGACTTGGCGGCGGGCTTGGGAGCAATACGCTCGGGATATGTCGGGGCTGGCGGAATTCATTGCTTCCCGGAAAATTGATAAAATTTTTCAGCGCACTTTGCCCAAACTGCATTTTTTGCATATATTCAAGAAAATGCGCGACCCGCGCAAGAGAATTACTTGGGACTACCGCTGGGCATACACTATCATGCAAAATGACGGGATTTGCCTAACGCCTACTAGAAATATGATTACTAATATTGGTTTTGGTCGGGAGGCCACGCACACTGTCCAGAAAAGCCGCAGTATCAATTATAAAAGCTATGAAACCGTATTTCCGTTAAAACATCCGTTGAGAATCCGTCTGAACCGGAAATTGGCTGACGCTCTGGATACAGATATTAAGCGTCCTTTTCTGGCTTTGCGCAATGCCTTGCTTAATAAAATCAAGCGCGGTATAAAAATTAAGTAGGTTACAATAAAACCGTAACTTAATTAGGAGAGTTCAATGAACGCCGCTCTGTAAAAACTAAAAAGGTGGCATTAACGCAGGACCAACCCTTTTGTATAGCCACCCATCATGATTTAAAAAGTATAGTATATTTAATTGAAAAAGCAAGGAGCAATAAATGTTTGTTTATTACCGTCTCTCTGATAAAAGCCATTGCCAGACAAAATTAGCTTATGCCACGAAAAAGAACTGTCTGTTGAACGCTCTGCGAGAATTTGGCCGGGACGATTTCTATGTTATCGCCGATAATTGTCAGCCGGAAACCATACAATTTATCCGCCAGCTGGGAGTGAACTTTGAGGAAACTAAGCTGGGCAATTCGGGGTCTTTTGCCTATATGCTGGATTTGATTTTTCAGCGCCGCCCAGCAGACGAATTGGTTTATTTATTGGAAGACGATTATTTGCATCGCCCCGGAAGTAAACAGGTTCTGGCTGAAGGCTTAAAGATTGCTGATTATGTAACTCTCTATGACCATCCCGATAAGTATCGGGACAGCACCGGAAATCCCTTTGAGGTCGGTGGCCGACAAAAAACAAGATTGTCTCTCACGCCCAGCGCGCATTGGCGCGAGACAAACTCGACCACGATGACTTTTGCCTGCGCGGTTAAGACTTTATACGCTGACCGTAAAATTTGGCGCAGATACCTTAAAACAAATATCCCCCAAGATTTTTATGCATTTACCACTCTTACGCAGAATAATTTTGGTGATTTATGCCGCATCTTCGTGTGTTTTCTTAGACGCTGGAAAAAACGTTATTTATTTACGGCTTTAATTTTGTTGCGAAACTTGTTGTCCTTTAGGAAAATGCGCAAATTGATTTCTCCGCTTCCAGGCTACGCCACGCACGCCGAGAAAGAATTACTCGCCCCGCTGATTGCTTGGGAAAAACTCACGGGAGCGTAATATATTTTTGCCAAAAATCATAAAATTTATCCCAAGCATGACAGCCAAATGGTAGCCTCCGCTGATTTAACTCATATAAATAAGTAGGATGGGTATCAAAAGAAAATTGACTGGCCAGTTTAGGCGGCGCTAATCTGCCGTGTTTGGCAATAATTCGGCTCCAGATGACATCCTCATTGAATTTTGACCTCCAGGCAAAACGCCAGATTTTCCAAAGCGGGTAGAAGAAACCTCGCAAAATTTTGGGCAACCGACAATAAGCGGAATTGAGTTGATTGATTAGAATGATTATTTTAGGTACACGGCTGGTCAATTCCAAGAATGTTTTTGTTTTGCGCAGGGAGAAGCCGCCATTTCCCACCGTGAGTACCCCCCCCCCCCCCCCCCCGAATAAATGTAGTCCAAGGAGCCCCAATATAGTCATAATTTTGCTGGCACCAGAAAGCCAACTGATTGTCAAAAACATAGGCATCTAGCTGGTGAATTAAAATATAATCGAAAAGCTTAAATCTTTGATAAAATTCCGAAGAAAACAGCAAGAGATTATAATTATAGAGACTGGCAAAATAAGCCGCGGCGAAATACAGATAGCTTGTCTTTTGCGGAGATTGCTCACAAATTTTTTCGTAAACAGAACAATTTAAATCTGGATGTGTTATAAAAATAACCGGGTAATTGCTTAAAATATTCAAGCAACGTTTTAGAGAGGCAATTTCAGTTTGGCTTAGGGCGGCTTTATAAATCGGGATTACTACACAACAAGTTGAACTCATAGCCAATTTTAGCATATAATTTATGGGGATTATCTCCTGAATTTGTTTAGCTACTCAGCCTGATTTTAAGGATTTTATTGAAAAAGTAAGGAGCAAAAATAAATGCCAATCCCTAAAAAAATCCACTATTGCTGGCTGAGCGGCGACCCGTTGCCGGAAGATTTGCAAAAATGCCTGCGCACTTGGCAGGCTAAAATGCCGGATTATGAACTGGTCTTGTGGGATAAAAATAAGTTTGCCGTGGACTCCGTGCCTTATGTCGCCGAGGCCTGCCGGGTCAAGAAATGGGCTTTCGCCGCCGATTATATCCGGCTTCATGCCCTCCATGCCGAAGGCGGGATTTATCTGGACAGCGACGTGGTGGTATGCAAAAGTTTTGATAATTTCTTGAACTATGGCTTTTTTTCCGCGCTGGAGTATGTGCCAAATGTGGCGGAAAAGCGGGCGACCCGGCGGCTTTTAAATGCCGATGGCTCGTTGAAAAAAGAGGGGATATATATGGTGCCGGGCTTGGGCATCCAGGCTGCTATCATGGGAGCGCAAAAAGGGCATCCCTACCTGCGAGACTGCCTGTCCTGGTACGAAAAACAGCATTTTATCCTGCCGGACGGCAGCTACAACACCAAACTGATTGCGCCCACTATTTACGCGGCCATGGCTATTAAGTATGGTTTTCGTTTTGTCCGGGAAACGCAGTATTTGGCAGAAAATATGGTCATTTTAGCGCCAAATATTTTAGCGTCCAACAGCTATAAACTCTTGAGTCAAGATACTTATGCGGTGCATGTCTGCCAGGGCAGTTGGCTGACTAAAAATCCTCTGCTTAGTTATTTGCGCCGAAGCAATTTGCTAAGGAAAATACTGGGCAAAATGCCGCTCTTGAGCATTGACGAGATTATTCAAGGGGATTTCCGGCAGGGGCAACAATAAATGCCAATCCCTAAAAAAATCCACTATTGCTGGCTGAGCGGCGACCCGCTGCCGGAAGATTTGCAAAAATGCCTGCGCACTTGGCAGGCCAAAATGCCGGATTATGAACTGGTCTTGTGGGATAAAAATAAGTTTGCCGTGGACTCCGTGCCTTATGTCGCCGAGGCCTGCCGGGCCAAGAAATGGGCTTTTGCCGCCGATTATATTCGGCTCTATGCGCTCTATACCGAGGGCGGGATTTATCTGGACAGCGACGTGGTGGTATGCAAAAGTTTTACCGAGTTTCTTGTTTATGATTTTTTTACGGCGGTTGAATATATTCCCGGTATCGCGCGGAAGCCTTTGACCCGCCAGTTGCTTAACGCGGACGGTTCTCTGAAAAACGAAAAATTTTGCGCTGTGCCGGGCATCGGGATTCAGGCGGCTATCATGGGGGCGCAAAAAGGGCATCCCTACCTGCGAGACTGCCTGTCCTGGTACGAAAAACAGCATTTTATCCTGCCGGACGGCAGTTACAACACCAAGTTGATTGCCCCCAATATTTATGCCGCAGTGGCGGTCCGTTACGGCTTCCGTTATCGCGATGAGCGGCAAAACTTAAAAGAAAATATGGTCATTTTTCCCTCCAGCGTTTTTGCTATTAATAACGGTACCCTTATCCTCGACCAAACCTATGCCGTCCATTATAGTTATGACAGTTGGCGTTCAGTTTGGTATAAGTTTTTTATGAAGCTGGCGGCAAAAAACAACTTTGTCCGGCGGCTGTTGGGCAAGAGACCTTTAAAAACCATCGACGAGATTATTCAAGGGGATTTTTGAAAATTTTGAAAACGCTGTACGCCTTATAGCAAGCGTGTTATCATAAGGCTTGGGGGTATTCACATGCTGAACGCGGGTCTCTATATTTTACAGATTGCCGTTTGCCTCATGCTGGTAATTGATTTTCTTTATTGGAAATATTCGGGGGTTAAAGATTTTTGGGATAAGCTGCTGGGCTTGGCTTTCCTCAACATTGCGGTCGGCACGCCGATTATCTTCACGTCGCTGACGCGTTCAGTTTTCGAGGTTTCCAAACTCTTAAATGTCCGCCTCGCGCTGATTTGGGTGGCGGCAATCATCCTGCTCCGTGCCATTATCAAACAAGAAAAACTGCACTTCAGCAAGACAGCGCTCAATTGGCCGATACTGGCTTTCGTGGTGGTAAATCTATTTTCAGCGTTTTGGTCGAGCAATCATTACATCGCCATCCTTGGTGCGTATGACCGCTGGGAAGGCCTGATTACTGAGTTGAATTATCTATTGCTGATTTTCTTTTACATCAATTATGTGCGCGACAGCCGGACGATTTTTTGGATTCTGGGCGCGTTGATATTTGGCACCATCGCCTCATCGATATACGGGGTTTTTCAGGCCATGCAGCTGGATTTTATGCGCTGGTCAGTTGACCCCACGGCGCGGGTTTTTGCTTGTATCAATAATCCCGTGCATTTTGCCCCTTATGTCGTGATGCACATACCGCTCATCATCGGCGTGGTCTTTTATTTTATCCGCAAATACAAATTAAGTTTCGCCGGGACGGCGCGCAACACGGAGCGGCTGGCTGTGGGCGGGTTTGCTATCCAGAGACAGGTTCTGGGTTGGGGGCTGTTGTTGCTGGGGATACTGGCCATCTTTCTCATTCACTTGACGGGTAATTATTATTCTTTTGGGCGGGCCACTTGGATTGGTTTTTCGCTGTCTATCACGCTGTGCCTGGCTCTGCTACTCGGGCGCGACCAAAAGGCCATTGGCCAAGACCTGCTTTTTGTCGGCTACGGTTGTTTTCTTTTCAACGCCGGGGAAGTTTTTAAAATCTGGACTTTGCATGTGTTCCTAAAATATTTTCTCATTTTGGCTTTGGCCGTGTATTTGGTATATATTCTTTATCATGTTTGCACCCGCCAAAACTGGCTGAAATTGCTGATGTACAGCGTGGTCGTGCTGTACGGCGGTTATATGCAGTTTGCCTCTGTTGATTTAAGGGCGGTCTGTATTTCCGCGGCGGTTCTGATTTTGCTGGGTCTGTGGATTTACCGTAATTTCCCCAATAATTTGGAGCGGGTGTTTTTGCTGAGTGTTTTAACTATGCTGACTGCCGTGGTGGTATTGCCGTCGTTTTCTAATCTGTATTATGCGCAGGTCATCAAAAATACACTGGCCAAGCAGGGCGTGAAAAATCTGAACGACCCCCAGCATGCCAGCTTGATTTTAAGTGAAGTGGGACGCTTGCAGGCGGAGAAGAAAATTTCCGCGCAGGCCAGCAATGTGTTTTTCCGCACCCAGACCTACGCCGAAGCTTTTAATAAAGGCACGGCGCGTACCTCGATGTGGAAGACTGGCGCACAGATGTGGCAGGACGCGCCGCTGGTAGGGCAGGGACCGGGCATGATTAAGGAAATGTACCCCAAGTACCGCCGCGAGGATTACGGACGCTTGGAAGGTGGACAGCATTACACGCCGGACAAATTGCACAATGATTACGTGAATATGCTGGCGACACGCGGGGCTTTAGGCTTTGCCGTTTATTATCTCTGGTTACTGCCGGTCGGTTTTTTTATCATGCTCCGCCAAATCTGGCGCAAGGGTTTTACGCCCGGCAATTATATTCTGCTGGGTTTGTTCAGCGGACTATTTGTCTATCTGGGGCAGGTGCTTTTCAATTTTGGCGTGGTGGCGACGCGCGTGATTTTTTATGAATTTTTCTGCCTAGCCATCTGCATCGCCTTGTACAATCCTTTTGACGAGGCGGAAACTGCAACATGCACTGCCTGATTATCGATGTGCGGGCGGGACGGGCGGAGCTGATGCCTTACCGCGAACTGCCCGGACAGGATATTTTGGTTTACCAAATTAGTCTTCTGCGCCGCGCTGGTTTCAAGGATATCACCGTGCTGTCTGATTTTATCGCTGAGGATTTTCGACAGGCTGGCATCACTTATTATGCCTGTCCCCGTCCGCCCAAGTATGCTTTTTTGAAACGTGTCCTGAATGACCAGCCTTTCCTGCTGCTTAACGGTCCCGCGCTGACCGATTATCCGCTGAACAAATTGGCGGAGGCCTATCAGGCGGACAAACCCGACGTGCTTTGTTTGACTGGCGGCGGTCTGCTGGGCGAGACTTTTTATGTCGAGCCGACTGCCGGGACGAGCGAGATTGCCGCGCAGATTTATATTATCAACCCGCTCTTGTTGACCTATTATTATCATGAATATTTTGAGACCGGGCTTTTCTTGACAGAAATGCTCAAGCATCGGCGGATTATCAAATGCTGTTCCCACAAGGGCTGGAGCGAGTGTGTGAATAATTATCCCGCTTATCTCCGTGCCGCCCATTATCTCTTGGGCTGCGGGGCCGTGCCAGGGTCGCCGATTAATAATCTTTATTACGGCAAAAAATGCGAGGTGGATTTTACGGCAGACTTGGGCGGACGGTTGTTCTTCGGCGACAATTGTCAGGTGGGCGCGCAGAGCCGCCTGCAAGATTCCCTGCTGCTGGGGCAAAATACCCTCGGCGGCGGAGTGCGCCTGACCAATTGTCTGTTGCAAAAATATGTTACAATTGGCAATAACTGCGTTCTGGAAAATTGTCTGATTGGCGAGCGGAGCGTCATTGGGGACAATGTGCGTTTGACTGATTTTGTGCTGGCTCCGCGCAGCGTTATCAAGTCTGGCTCAGGGGGAGGGCATGGACACTAATTTTCGACGTTTTTTTACCGCCTGCAAATTACTGACGGACGGCCTGATTGTCATTGCCGCTTTCTGTCTGGGTTATATTGGTAAATTCAAGCTTTACTGGTTTGGTCTCGGCGGGATTACGCCGACCGCTAATTTTCCTGAATACTGGGAAGTTATGATTTATATCGAGATACTTTGGCTCTTCGCTTTTGCTTATGCGGGAATGTACCGTTATTATCAAGGTCCCGTGGCGCGTGTCAGAGAGACGGCGGCGGTTTGTGTCGGCGTGTTTCTCGGCGTAGTGGAGGTCATGGCGTTTTCTTTTCTCTATCCTACTTTTCCCGGCTCGCGCTACGTGCTGGTCTACGCGGGAGTTGCGGCGGTCATACTGCTCAGCTTGTCGCGCTGGCTGATTGCCAAGCTGATTATTTTCCTGCACCAAAAAGGCCGCGGCAATAAACGCGCGGTCATCGTCGGGAGCAGTCAGACCGCCCAGCGCATTGCCGAAAAACTCCTCCAATATCCAGAGTACGGCTTTCATTATTGCGGCTTCATTACGGACCGGCGGCCACGCCTCATCCACGCCTTGAAGAAAAAATTT
The DNA here is from genome assembly GCA_003864475.1 of Candidatus Termititenax persephonae. Taxonomy (GTDB): domain Bacteria; phylum Margulisbacteria; class Termititenacia; order Termititenacales; family Termititenacaceae; genus Termititenax; species Termititenax persephonae. The sequence goes on from BGZO01000010.1 coordinate 7,777, forward strand.
GTCCGCTTGGGCGGGTTCAAAAATTTTCGCCGTATTTTTTCGCAAAAACACATCACGGCGGTTTTTGCCGATGACTTGCCCGCCGAGAAGCTGGCGGCTTTGGCGGAATATTGCCGACAAAAAAACTTGTATTTTCGTTATCATTCCGAGGCCTTGTCCAAAAATATCTTTTGGGAAGAGTTGGATGCGGTTGATTTAATTGGCTTAAAAACACAAAAATTTCGTGAAGTAAACAAGATTATTAAGCGGGTTTTTGACTTGGCTTTGGTTTTGCCAGCTCTGCTCGTCCTCTCTCCCGTGATGTTGTTGATTGCTCTGGGCATCAAATTGACCTCGCCAGGGCCGATTATTTACCGCCAGACCAGGGTAACGTACGGGGGCAGACATTTTCATTTTTTAAAATTCCGCTCCATGCCTGTCAATTCGGAAAAATCCGGGCCCATTCTGTCGATTGAAGACCAAAAACACCGCGCGACCAAGTTCGGTTATTTTCTCCGCAAGACCTCGCTGGATGAATTGCCCCAACTTTTCAATGTCCTCAAAGGTGATATGTCTATTGTCGGGCCGCGCCCGGAACGCCCCATCTTTCACGAAGAATACCTCAGAACTATACCGCGCTGGGAGGAGCGCCTGGCGGTCAAGGGCGGTATCACGGGCTGGGCGCAACTCAACGGCCGTTCGGAGTTGACCGCTCTGCCGCAGGAAAAGCTGGAGTATGATATTTACTATATCGAAAATTGGTCAGTTTTATTCGATATTATGTTGCTTTTGCGGACACTGGGCTACGTGCTGAGGCAGAGAGATGTGTATTAAAGTCCGTTTTGCCCCGTCGCCTACCGGCAATCTGCATATCGGGTCCGCGCGAACGGCTCTTTTCAATTATCTTTTTGCGCGGCGGCACGGCGGCCAATTTGTCCTGCGCGTCGAGGACACTGACCAAGAGCGTTCCCGGCAGGAATTTACAGATGATATTTTGGCGGGACTGGGCTGGCTGGGCCTCCAGAGCGGCGAACCGCCCATCTATCAGAACTCCCGGCGGTCTCTGCATTTAGAATACGTCGACAAACTGCTGCGCGAGGGCAGGGCTTACGAACAAGACGGCGCGGTTTATTTCAAGATACCGACGGAAGGCGAGACCGTTATTGAGGATTTGGTCAAAGGGCGGATTGTCTTTCAGAACAAAGATTTTAAGAATCAGGTCATCCGCAAATCTGACGGCTCGGCGACATATAATTTTGCCGTGGTGCTGGATGATGCGCTGATGGGCATCACGCATATTATCCGCGGCGAGGACCATATCTCCAACACGCCGAAGCAGATTTTTCTTTATGCCGCACTGGGTTTTGCCCTGCCGCGTTTCGCGCATATCCCGATGATTTTGGGTCAGGATCGCGCCAAGTTGAGCAAAAGGCATGGCGCAACGTCCATCAATGAATATCGACGGGAAGGGTTTTTACCTGAAGCTATCGTAAATTATCTGGCCTTGCTGGGCTGGACCCCGGCGGACGGCACGGAGTTGATGAGCCTGGACGAGCTTGGACAGAAATTTGATTTGGACAGGGTGTCCAAGTCCAATTCCATATTTGACTTGGGCAAACTGCGCTGGCTCAACGCCCAAAAGCTGAAAAATTACACGGCGGAAAATTTAAAAAAGCTGTACCCAGACTTGGACATCGAGATTTTGCGGGTCATCAAGGACGATATGGTTTTGCTGGCGGACGTGCCGGAACTGGCAAAAGTGTTCACTGCAGAGGAGATTGTCTATGCCCCGGAACAAATAGAGGAATTAAAAACTCCGTCAGCAAGGCAGGTTCTACTTGAAATAAACGAAAAAATTGATGGCATATATAACGGAACTATCCAAGAACAATATGGGAAAGCCCAAGATTTGCTGAATGATGTCGTACAATGTACGGGACTGAAGAGGGGGGCGGTTTTTCATCCCTTGCGGCTGGCTCTGACCGCCTGCCAATCCGGCCCCGGCTTGAAATTTTTATTAACCCTGCTCGGACGGGAAAAAGTAAAGGAGAGACTGGGCAATGCGCTTAGGAGTTAACATCGACCATATTGCCACGCTGCGGCAGGCGCGGCTGGATGTGTACCCTGATTTGCTGGCGGCGGTGCGGGAATGCTTGGCGGCTGGGGCGGACGGCATTACCTTGCATTTGCGCGAGGACAGGCGGCATATTCAGGACGCGGACGTGGCCTTGTTGAGGCAAATTTTTCCCCGCGCACGGCTTAATCTGGAAATGGCGGCGGTGGACAGCATCGCCAAAATCGCCGGGCAAGTCCGGCCTAACTCCGTGTGCCTCGTCCCGGAAAACAGGAAGGAATTGACTACCGAGGGTGGTTTGGATGTGCGGAACAATCTACGAAAAATAACGTCTATTACACGAAAAATGCAGTCAGCAGGAATAAAGGTATCACTTTTCATTGACCCTGACGCGGCACAAATCAAGGCGGCCAAGGCGGCCGGAGCGGACATGATTGAACTGCACACGGGAACTTTTGCCGAGTTTTCTGACCAGCAAAGGCCGAATTACAACAAGTCCCGCGCCCAAAAAGAACTGCGCAAATTGCTCTCCGCCGCCCGATTGGCCAAAAGTTGGGGACTGCAGGTCAACGCGGGGCATGGCTTGACGTACCGCAATGCGCGTCTGCTGTCCAGATACCCAGGCCTTTTTACGGAGTTTAATATCGGACACAATATCATTGCCCGGGCAGTTTTTGTCGGGATAAAGAAGGCTGTCCAAGAAATGAAAGCCCTGCTGTGATTTTAAGCGGCGGGCGCGCTTGTCTTAGGCCTGAACACGCCCAAGATTTCAATGCTAGCCGGATTGTATCGCGCGAGGGCATTGGCTAGATTTCTGACCGTATGACCAGTGGTGATAATATCGTCAACAATTAAAATCCGCTTGTTTTCTAATAATTTTTGCTTATTTTCCCAGACCTGAAAAATATCCGCCGTCTCTTTTTCTCTGGCGGCAGGGGAGAGGGCGGCAAGTTTTTGCGTATTTACGGCACGATAAACGAGGTCGCCGCACAAAGGTATGCCATAAAACGCCGCATAAGTTTTGGCAAATTCCTCGGACTGATTGAAGCCGCGGTCCCGCAGGCGCAGGGGGTTTAAAGGCACGGGGATGAGAAAGTCTGCCTGTTTGGCCGGGGCATACTGGAGAAAAGCCTTTTGAATAATCGGGATTAATTCACGATTTTTAGTGTATTTTACCGCCGCAACCAACTTTCTGGCATAGTCGTCATAACACAATACTCCGCAATAGGCAAAGCCCAGATTCAGCTGTACCTGCTCCAGATAAGCCGTCAATGTCCCGGGGTTTTTCTCCTCTGCGCCGGGGAAAATTATTTGCAAAATTTGTTTCAGCATAGCGTATGTGTTATGATTATAACATAATGCAAATGCTGAGTTGGGCGGAATTTTTAAGCCTAATCAACGCACGCGATATCAAGCTGTGCGGTGTGCCGCGCATTTCTACCTCGCAGGACATCACAAAAAAAGCTATTGAACTGGCCAATGGCGAGGGCGGTTACTTGGTTCTCGGTTTTGACCGCTATACTTTTCAATTGTACGGCTGTGTTTTTGACAGCAAATGGCTGAACGCGATTTTGGCGCAGGAAATCCGTCCCGCCTTAAATTATGAAATCATGGGTTTTATCCGCAGTAATAAACGGATTTTTGTGGTCAAAATCGCTGAAGGGACTGCCAAACCGTATCAGGCCTTGGACGGCTCGGATGTAAAAACGGCGGCGCCAATCAAGCTTTCGCCGGAGGAAGCCCCGGAATTTGTGCAGAAGCGGCAGGCAGTCTGCCTAGAATACCTCAAAACTAATGACGGCATTACCAACATGCAATACCGGGAATTGAACAGCGTGTCTTACAAGACTGCCCACAATGAATTGAGCGCACTGGTAGAGAAAAAAAACTTGGCGCAGGTGGGGCAGGGGCGGACGACCAAATATGTGTTGGCAGAAAAAGCCGCCCAGTACACGCAAGCCGAGGCGCATCAAAGCTTGTTTGGCGACACTTTGGACACTTTGGTCAGCTTGAATAGCGCAACTGTTTCCGTAACCGATTTTCGCCGTGCCGAGATGGGCGAACACATGGATGAGCATCTGACGAAACTTGACTAAGTTTGTGTTTCATATTTAGACCTCCAAAGTTATTTTTGACTTACTTCTTGAGAAATAAAGAACAGTTCACATAAAATCACCGCCTTTCGATGATGATATGATAGCAGTTATACATAAGATATATTATGCGACATCGATAATAGAGCCAAAATAAAGCCTAAAAGCGCATATTTTACGTGAATTAAGGATAAAAATTGTTATTTGTTTGGATTTATGTTGCGACTGGATTGATTGAGGCCTTGGATGCGTCTGTTCTCATTTTCGACTAATTCCTTATAAAATCTCTCCGCTCAATTCTCTCTTGTGCGGGACAGTATCTTTTCATTTGAGTCTGCATCGCCGCAGTCCAAATGCGTCCTCACTCTCGAATATAAGTGTCTCCGCTATTGGCAAAACCACAAACCGACTCTCCTTGGCCTGACTTAGATAATTATGCATTTTGGCTGGCGGGATGGGCGGGCAGGCTAAAACTGGTCATCTCTGCCCTGCCCTCTTACTGCGCATATTTTGCAAAAATCTGGGTATATATATCTTTAAGAGGGGAAGTCAATGTTACGCAGGTATATATATATATTTATAGCCGCATTACTATTTGCCGGAGCGGGCGCGGATGTAGTACCGGAATGGCCTGTACCATCTCAGCCTAGCGCCTCGTGGCAAACATCAGCGGCAAACAGTGGCGATACTCAAACTATCCACATCGACCGTCCTGATATGACTGGCGTGCCGACAACTGTAAATTACTGGCAGATAAAACATGATGCAAATATAATATCTGTGCCAACAGATGACGTTACCTATACCATCAACAACATTAACGATAATGAAATTGTAACGATATATATAAGATGGTCATCCGATACTTCTGACACTGACACAAGTGATTGGTCTGGACAGCTACTCTTAAGCATTGGCGACAAGACGGCACCTGAGATAAATAATCATTCCGTTGATCTGGAACCGAATGCTGAAATCACGATATACGGCTCTGACGAGGGTAGCGGGATAGCGTGGACAAACTCAAACATTACCATCAACGCTGCTCCAAGCTCTTTAAACGGAATTGACGGAAGCTCGAGCGGTACATACACACCAAGTGGGCAAAAATATGACACTACCTATAGCGTCTCGGTCAATTTGTCTGATGTCAGCGGTAATTACATGATGACCCCCTATACTTTTAGCTACACAACTAAGCCCATTCCCGTTCCGAACTACCTTGGCACAGACTGGATCGGCTTAGCCAATAGCGGAGCAAACTCCACGGACAATCAAAAAATTACCGTGCCTCGACCATCCACCGCCAACCTGCACACCTCAATAACCAGCTGGAATATGCAGTGGCAGTACTCTACAGATACTGATTGGCAAAGCGTAACCATAAATATAAACAATGATAGTCATGATATCTTTCCCGTCAGTGACAATTGCCAGGTGGATGTGCGGGTGCGCTGGGTGCAGGACGACGGGCAAACAAGCGACTGGGCAACTGATACCAAATCTATCGGGGACCGTACCCCACCACAGGTAACTGACTATAACATAAACGGCGCTCCCGATAACATAGCGCTAAACACCGCCATCACGATAACCTGCGCCGACGAGGGAGGTGGGATAGACTGGCAGAACTCAATGATTACCATCAATACTATTACTGTCAACTTTTATGGCGACACCTACTGGCCATCCGGGCAGAAGTATAACACCACGTACAACGTCTCCATCGCACTGCACGATTATAATGGCAATTTCATGGCCGAGCCATATACTTTTGAGTACAAGACGACAATGAATGCTCCCTCCCCCCCCAATGTAATTTGGGATGAGCATGATGGAAACATTGGGGACACGCAAGAATTCATAGTAACGAGACCGGCCACAGGCAACATTGAAAACATAACGCAGTGGGATGTACGGTGGAGATACAAGGAAGTCCCGGAAAACAATTGGCAGCTCACAGAAAATATCCCCGTAGAAGAGGATTGGCAGACAGAAAACGTCAGCGATAATTGTGAAATCGAGGTACAGGTAAGGTATAGGGAGAACGACTTGGTAAGCGATTGGTCCAACACCACCAGTATACTCATTTACGACAGGACACCGCCTGTGGTAAGCGGACATGATGTGGTCGGCAGTCCCAATAACATAGAGCAAAATGCCCAAATCATGATATATGCTAGCGACGAAGAGAGTAGTATCGACTGGACGGCTTCAATGCTCACTATCAATGGCTCCAGTATTCCCGCCGGATCTTTTTCTGGCTACGGCACTTACGGCGTGTATTCGCCGTCTGGACAAAAGTATAATGCTACCTACAATGTGCTAGTTACATTATATGATTCTGCTGGCAATTTCATGGCCGAACCGTATGCTTTTGCCTATAAGACAACAATGAATGTGCCGTCTGCCCCAAGTTTGAATTGGAACCAGCAAGCGTTAAACAGCGGGGACACCCAGATATTTACGGTAACAAGACCAGCCACAAACAACATCGAGAACATGACGCACTGGGATGTGCAGTGGAGATACGATGGGGAAAACTTGGAAACTGATTGGCGGCTCACAGAAAATATCCCCATAGACGAAGATTGGCAGATAACAAACGTCAGCGATAATTGCGTTGTCTGGGTTCGGGTAAGATACAAGGACAGCGCCTTGATTAGTGATTGGTCTGTTGCCCAATCGTTAACTATCGGCGACCGTACGCCGCCGCAGATAACCGACTATAACATAAACGGCGCTCCCAATTACATAGAGCCAAATGCCGAAATCGTGATATACGGCTCCGACGAAGGCGGCGGAATAACGTGGACGGACTCAGAAATTACCATCAATAACACCCACGTATTTCTCAACAGCAGCACATATACACCGACCGGACAAAAGTACGGTATTACGTATAATGTTGCGGTTGTACTATCTGATTCCGCAGGTAATTATATGGACAGTCCGTATGTTTTCGAGTACAGAACGAGAGACATTCCTCAATCGGCTCCCACCGTAGAGTGGAATGATCAAGGGTTAAACAGTGCGGACAGCCAAAAGATTACTGTAACTAGGCCATCCACCACCAATCTACACACTTCGATAACCAGCTGGAATATGCAGTGGAAATACTCTACAGATACTGATTGGCAAAGCATTACCTTAAATATAAACAGCGGTAACTATGTCATCTCCCCCGTCAATGACAATTGCCAAGTGCATGTACGGGTGCGCTGGATGCAAGATGATGGGCAGACGAGCATCTGGGCGGAAGTCTTCGGCACTATTGTGAAAGACAGAACAATCCCAATATTAACAATCATTGAGCCATTGCCCAGTAGCTTTAATATTTGGCCCGGTTCGACGGTCAGCTTCCAACTAACAGACGACACTCCGTCTGATGCCGTGCAAATACTCCTCAATAACAAAGAACAGCAGAATGTTAATGTTGATATTGATAACCAAAATAGAAAATATAGTTTTACCTGCCCAGCCACTTGGAATGAAACCGTGCGCATAACCATTAATTATCAAGATGCCGAAGGTAATTATGGCCAATATGCCTATTATTTCGAGATGTTTAAGGATAATAATCCGCCGCGTATATTTAATATCAGTCCGCTCGGCAATAACGTAACCGGCTCAGCAACATTTAGTTTTAGCGTCGAAGATATCCTGCCCGGCTCGGATGTGAATTTAGATTCAGTAAAAGTTTTACTAAACGGCGACACCTTGACCTTGCCCAATTACACCATATCCGGCAACGCGTATGTTTATACTTGGAACAAGATTCTGGACTTGAATACCACCTACACCCTGAAAATTAGTGCCAGTGATAAACATGGCTTGACTGTTTCCACTACTAATATCTTTACCACCACAAGTTCTAACTATTATGTTAGACCGGAAAATAAATATTACGCCACGCTACAAGAGGCCGCGATTAGAGCCAATCCTGGCAGCACAATAGAACTGGCCAAGAATATCATCTATGACGACATAAATGTGGAAATTAGCAAGAACATCATCATCCAGCCACAAGGCGGCAGTACGGTAACCTTAGATGCCGAGGCCAAAGGCAGGCATTTCCTCATCGAGAACGCCACGGTTACCTTGAATAACATCAGCCTCATCAACGGTAGTTTTACTGGCAACAGTAGTAACGACGGCGGTGGCAGCATTAAGCTAATCAACGCCACTTTAAATGTCTTAAATGCGCTGATTCAAAATAATAAGAGCAATCAATACGGTGGCTTCATTTTTGTTAAAGGCGCCATAAATATTTATCTGGAGAATGTGCGGGCTTTTGGCAACGACACTACGGAGGGCGCTTTCTTTCATAGTGACGGGGCTACGCAAAAAATACTTATTAGAAACAGCTTATTCGCTGGCAATATGCTAACTGGCAGAAATTTATTTAACTATGCCACAAATCTTACCGCCCAGCGGACAGATTTCTTATTTAATAAGAGCAGTAACAATAATACTGCCGTAACATTATTTGAAAGTACCGAGTATATTAATTTAGAAAACTGCACTATTTATGGCAACCTCCAGACTAACTCTAACAATACAGGAACAATTGCTGGCTCAGCATATAAATTCCAAATGATTAACACCATCGTTTGGGATAATGGAAAAAACTTATTTAGAAGTCTAGCTGACATGTCTGCGTTAAATTCAAATATCGAAGGCACACCCAAGATTGCCAGCGTTAACTCGCTAAGCCAAGAGCCTAAATTTGCCCAGCTTAACATCAGCAACACCACAAATTATGATACAAGCTTGGCTTTTGGTTCGCCGTGTATTGACCGCGGAACGACTAATATAAGTTTTGCCGACGGTTATATTTACGACAGTTATGACATCGGTAGCCGAGAATACGGCGGAATGTATTTTTCTGACTTTTCACCCGCCGTCGGCTCCGCCAATGTGGGCTTAGTCGGGCAGGAAATCAGTTTCAGGCTGCGCAACCAAGCTGATGGTAATCTCGGTTTGAACACTAAAATTGTCATGGATAACAAAACTTATACAGGAGCAACAGGCCTGACCATAAAAAACTTATCCTCCGGCATAGAACTTACCACCAAAGGAGTCCCTACCCTCAATGCGCAAACCACCTATACAGTAACGGCCACGGCCACGGATCCCGGGGACAGCGTAGAAAAAAGCGTAACCTGGAGTTTTACCACCAGAACAGCCAACGTTAAATATTTGTTTTTTACCGAGGACAGCCTCACTCAGTATCAAGGATTTACCCAGCCGATTACGGTCAATATCTTGAATGAATTGTATCTGCCGGTCGGGAATGTAACTGTTGATTTTAAGATTACTAATACGATACAGCCGTTAAACAGCGTCTATCTATCCGCCGCCGCCATATCTGCCCAAAATGGCCAGGCGGTCGTTACACTTACTATCACTGAAGATTTTCCGCCGGGTAGTTTTGTCGACATTCAGGTGAAATACCAAGACACCTTGTCTGACACAATTAGGATATCTTGCAGCGGTTTTATTGATATTTGTTATAACAGCGACACCGGAGATTATTATAACAAACTCAGCAAGGCTTTTAACGACTCACGCTTGGCGAGCGGACACACGATTGTTATCTCGGCTAATGCTTACCGGGTGGCTCACCCAGCTCAATTCGAGGATACGATTCAATGGCCGGCTATCAGCAATATCACGCTGGACGGCAACGGCGCAACTCTCAACAGTAAAATAAGAATAGAGAGAAACAATTTGTCGGCCAATCTGCAAAATTTAAACTTCTCCAATATAGAAAACCCTCTGGTCATAAACAGCAATGTTTATGACGACCAATTTCAGCTGACCATTAATATTACCTCCTGTAATTTTATTGATACCAAGGGTGCGGCGGCAATTAGGGCCGAAAAATTTAGATTTTTAAATATCAGCAATAGTACGTTTACCTCTAATCTTGGTTACAGTGGAGTTATTTATGCTCATACTTTTCAAAATATGCGCCTCCGTAATTCACGGTTCAGTCAAAATAACAACATCGCTGTCTATTTAAATACCACCGGGGAAGGACTTGTCCATATCAGTGAAACATTATTTGAAAACAATCAAACGGCTCTATACGGGGATAATAATAATTTTAGGGGCAACATAATCATCGAAAATTCTATCTTGGCCGGGCAAAAAGACACGGCTTTTGGAGTCAGAAGTTTTGCCGTCTGTACGATTAATTTTTCCACCTTAGTGTCTAATAATATCGCTATCAAAGCCATCGAACAGGCAGCCCCCGACACCAACAAGCTGAAAATAATCAATAGCATTCTTTGGGGGAATACCAACGCACTCGATATTAACAGCAACAGTATTGAAATTTACGGCATTAATTCTTATAGCCAAGTCGCCTTGCCCGGCGAAGATAACAGTATTGTCGATGCCAAAGTAAGAAACAATTACAGTCTAGCCGAAGACAGTCCCGCCATTAACAAAGCCACCGCGGATTACGCCCTGCCCCAAGATTTTTACGGCACCGAGCGGCCGCTCTATGACAATTATGATATCGGGGCAGTAGAGTATAAAGCGGAAAACAAACAGGCTTTTATTACGAATAAGGCTTTCTATGATACTATCCAAGCTGGGTTAGATGCTGCTGCTGAAGGCGAGACTGTCATAGCTCTTGCCGCGGAAAATATATTTTCCACAGCTTTAAACTGGCCGGCTCAGAATATTACCCTGCAAGGTATTAACCAGGATGTTGTTTTTACGGCGACGGTTAATAATCTCACTTTGATTGCCAATAATAACAATGCCGAGGTTAGACTCCGTGATTTAAAAATCAGCAGCTTCAACAATATAATCGTGCAGAATAGTAGTACCGACCGAAACAGCATAGTTTTTGACAATTTAATTTTGCAAAATAATAAAGGCTTAGTCAATTCAAGCAAGCCGGTCGACATTGCGGTAAACAACTCTATTATCAGTGGCAACAGCGACAGCGGTGCTAGGAGTTTGTTTCACGCCAACACTACCCCGCGCAGTTCTCTGCACATCAGCGACACGCTGATCAGCGGGAACAGCAACAGCGGTAGCGGCAGTTTGGCAGGCTCCATCGATGTCTTTTTGACAAGAGTAACGGTCAACGGCAACAGCGCTCAACAGGGCGGTGTTTTTGCGGGAAGTTCCAACCCTGAAACCGGGCTGATTAGCAATGTTTCTATTAACGATTCGGTATTTTTCGACAATAGAAGCACTAACGGCGGCGGCGGTGTGTTCTTTGGCAGCAATGTAACGGCCAGCCGCACTGTCTTTCGGGAAAACAAAGCCTCGGGGGGAAGCAATTACGGCGCGGTTTTTAGAGGCGGAACCGTTTATATAGACCATGCCATTTTCTACAATAATCAAACGGATGCCAGCAAGGCAGGAAGCGTCGCCTATAACAGCGTCGGGCAGATTCAAAACAGTGTTTTCGGGGGCAATAATGGCAATGGCAATAATATCCAAGTAGAAGCCGACAAAAGCCTCACGCTCAACAACAATCTGTCTGACCGGGATTTGGGCGCGGGCAATCTGAACAATAGCGCCCCGTTGTTTGTCAACGCTGGTCAGGGAGATTACCGGGTTACTTATAATTCTCTGTTAATTGACGGCGGCACAACTGGCACTGGGGATATTTACGATACGTCTGACATCGGCCTCTATGAGTATGCCGACACCTATCTGAGCCATTATACCCCGACCCAAAATGCCTTGGATGTAGATAATGCCCAGACCATTTCTTTCCGGGTGCGCAACAGCCATAAAAAAATCGAGCCGGAGACCTTGACGTTAAAAGTTAGCAATCACAACAATGACAGCACCGCCGGAACACTCGTGTATCATTTGCCGACCGCGGATATTGTGGTCGACAATCACAATACAGACCAGTATACAGACTTCACTTTGAACTATACTCCGTCGCCGAGTTTCCGGTATAACAGCACCGTAACCTTAAATATTCAAGTGGACAACGTCAATCACACCTATCTATTACACATAACCACTCAAGGCGATATTTATGTGCATCCGGCAGGCCATGACCAGAACAATGACGGCACAAGCCAACTCCCCTATCGCACGATTGGCCGGGCCTTAGACATTGCGCGGGACGATGCCAAGATTTTCTTGGACGAAGCTGTCTTTACCGAGAACTTGAATTGGCCGAATAAAAATAATATCAGCCTCATCGGCACCAGCAACAGCGTGCTTGCCGGCGATATTAAGATTGAGAATGCTGTTTCGGTTAATCTAAAACACTTAACTATCTCCGGCGGCCAAATTCGCAATACGGCCGGACGCTTGTGTGTTGACGGCCTGCGCAGTTTTCAAAATACGGGGACAGTAATAAGCAACACTGGATATGCTCATATCCAGAACTCTATTTTCGCTTATAATGATGTGGCCGTGGAAAACAGCGGCCTAGGCCAGACAGAAATAATTTATTCTAATTTTGTCTCTAACAACACCATCATCAACAGCAGCGGACAAAGCGCCAGGCTGGCCAACAGCATTCTCTACAATAATACGCAAAGCAATTTCGGTCATGTCCTCCAGCAAAACAATCTGGTCGATATTAACCCGCTCTTTCTGGACGAAAATTTTGAGGCAGTTACTTTTAATTCACCAGCGGTTGACGCAGGCAATGAAGACATTGCGGAAGACATCCGCGGTGTCGCCCGGCCAGAGCATCATCTCCCGGACATCGGGGCTTATGAATCCAATTGGCCAAATATTATCCTCATCCGTCCGTCCGATCGTGAAAAAACTAATGTAATCGAGAATTTTCTCATACGTATTGTAGAAACGCCTAGTAAAATCGCCACGCAGAACATCACTATTATCGGCTTGCCGAGTTCCCAAAGCTATACAGTGATAAGCGAAGGTTATGAACTGAGCGCTCGGCCCCGTCCCGCACTGGAAACCAATGTGGATTATACTATAAAAATAAGTGCGCAAAACAACGGCGGTCATATTTCCGAATTAATTGTAACGTTCCATACGACGGAGGACTTGACCGAAGTTTTTGTTGACCCCAGCAATAGCGGTGAATTAAAAACCGGACAGGCTGATTATCCCTTTACAACACTGCAGGAAGCGCTAAATTATTTTACGACCAGAAACATCGTCAATGCCACAATCAATATGGCCGAGGCTGTTTATCCTGTGGCTTCCACCATAATCATGCCCAATAACACTAAAACAACGCAAAATATTGCAATCTTGGGCAACAGGGCCGTATTAGACGGCGGCGGAAACAAGCGCATCCTGCAAATCGGCAGTAAATACACGCTGTACATCACGGATTTGAACTTCGTCAATGGCAAGGTCGGTCTGGATGAACATGGCGGGGCGATTTACAGTTTGGCAGATTTAAAAATCAGCGGAGGGTCCTTCTCCGGCAATAAGGCGGATAATGGCGGGGCCTTATATGCCGCTGGGCAATTGGAATTAGCAGAAGTGGATTTCAAGAATAATTTGGCGGAAGGCGTAGGCGGAGCCGTCTATATTGAGCGGGTCGCGAGCATTAATGATTCACTTTTCTGGGGCAATGAAGCCAAAGACCCGTGGACCGGGGGCGGGGCAATCTATAATGCCGGCAGTTTAACTGTCAATAACACCACTTTTAAAGAAAACAGCGCCTCACTGAAGGACGGCGGCGGCATCGTCAACGGCGGTGTGTTTTATGGCCAGCAGCTGATTGCCAGCGGCAACAGCGCTATGGAAAATGGCGGTTTTCTGTACAATCTCAGCGCTTCCTGCAGTGTCTTGGAGAGAAGCCTTTTCCGTAACAATATTGCGCAGGCCTCTGACGGCACAAAAGGCGGCGGGGCAATATATAATAATAATGGCAGGATAAATCTTATCAACAGTATTTTTGACCACAACCGAGCCAGATACGGCGGGGCGATCTTCCACCAGTTCGGCGCGACCAGCCAGCTGTATGTTTATTTTTCTACTTTTGTGCGCAACTCGGCCAGTTATGGCGGCGCCATCTATAGCAATAATCTTTCTATTGGTAATATCAGCCAAATCGCCTATTCGGCTTTTGCCGAAAACACTGCGGAGAATGACCAAAATGCGCAAGGGCCGCATTATCAATCAATCAACAGCGGGCCGCCCCCCGTAACCGACTGCTATCCGCCCGATTTACAGTCGCCCGGTGAGGCCGCCGTCGCCTTCAATAATCCAGACATTTATGATTATGTCCCGGCTCCCGGTTCTCCCTTAATCAATGCCGTCCCTGACCCAGGCCTAACCAGCGTTGATTTTGCCAATAAGCCGCGCGACACCGACAACGATAGTTATTTTGACATCGGAGCCTTAGATTACCGCGCCAGCATTCGTATCCCGGCGGGCTACTATATCCATGACGAACTCGGCAATGTGCGTGATTTTACGGTAACTTCGACCATTACTATTGGCCGCCGGATTGCCGGTCAGGAGGTCGGGCAAATAGTCATCCCGTCCAGTAACAATATTAATTATGCCATTTTTGATAACCGCTTGGATTTGAGCCAGATGATTATTACGCCTGATATGATTTATATACCGAGCGGCAAGATACTGGACGGCAAAACTTATCAGCTGCATATTTTGTCGACGACCACGAATCCTTTTGTCTCAGCCGACGGCAAAGTTTTGAGCGATTTCGATGGTGTCTTGACTGCCAATAATAAATTGCTGGGCGACTCCGTAACCATCAGCGCGACCAACGGCAGTTATCTGGTCTCCGCTTGGGCAAAGGATATTGGCGCTTTCAGTTTAATTTATCCGCAGGCCTTGAGGTTTACCCCGGATTATCTGATTAAAAATTATGCCTTGACTTCCAATTTTACCGTGCAGGCCATGGACGCTTACGACACGGTCTTGTCCGGCGTGCCAATTGCCTTGAGTATAATCAGCGGCAACGGCACACTGGACAGAACAACCGCGACTTGGCAGGCCGCTTATGGACATCCGACCACAATCATAGCCGAAGGCGTAACGACCGATGCCGTTATCAAAGCTAGTTTTGAGGAATTGAGTGTAACCATGACGGCCTTGACCATCAATGACCCCAGCCCGCCAATAATTCAGCTTCTCCGGCCACAAGTTACCGAAAATGTGAAGGTTACTCAGGATATTGCCTTTATCGCCTTCGATAACCAGAGCAACATTGCCGCCGCTTCGTTAATCCTGCTGCTGAATGGTTTGGATGAGGCCGCACAAGTCGTCTTTGACCAAGACCAAAATCAATTTATTCTCACTAAATATCTTGAGCCGGGAAAAGAATATGCCGTAACTATCAGCATCGAAAATAATGCTGGCCTGTCGGAAAACTATATGTTCACTTTTCAAACCAAGCCGGACAATGCTAAGCCAGACATCCATGTTTATCCTACGCCTAATCAAGAGGGCCTGTATCCTCAAGAGGCCATCCACCTGCATATTCAAGATTGGGAATCGGGTATTTCGCTAAGCAGCCTGACGCTGGAAGTAGACAACCATGTTGCGGCTTATCCCATAATCAATGTGCTGAACACTTATAATATCGAAGTACTGTACTATCCAGAGCGGCTCTACAATCTAAATGAAAAAGTATTCGTAACCGTCAATGTTCAAGACAAGTCCGGCAATCAACTTGTTCTGGCCTACTATTACCGCATCATTGCAGATTATACGCCGCCCACAGTTAATATTATTTCCTTAGAGCAAACCACGCCCAATGAGGACACTGCCCTGCTGGAATTTACCGCTGAGGATATCGAGTCGGTAATCAGTCTCAATAGCCTGCTCGTACTGGCCACTGACCCGCGGCGCGGCACAGTTCTTACCAATATTACCATTCTCAATCTCGTCAGCGAAAATTATCTGGACGGTAGCAGGTTGACCGCCAATGTTTTGCTCAGCAATCTGGGTTATGGACAAGAGACCATCTTGAATCTAATACTGCAGGATTCTTTTAAGAATAGCGGCAGCGCGGATTATGAACTGCGGACAACTGCCGACACAATCTTCCCGGCTATTGTGCCGATCTCCCCCACACCCAACGGCTGGCTGGACATGCGCGCACCTTTGATTATCGATTTGCTGGACAATGAATCGGGCATTGACTTGGCTTGGCTGGAATTGCAATTCGACGGAGAAGCAGTTTCGCCTTATATTAACCAAGTGGGTAAAAATTACCGCCTCGAATATTGGCCGCCGGAAACCCTAAGCTACTCCCGGAATATTAAAGTCAGCATCAAAACCAGAGACCGCAGCGGCAATGAAACCGCAATCAGTTACAATTTTACTGTGGATGATCTGGTGCCGCCAGCCCAGCCGGACGTGGATAATTTTGTAACAATCAGCACGAACGCCGCCCTAGTTTATATCACTGGCCGCAAGGCTCCGAACAGTTCCGTGTCTATATATATCAACGATATTGTCCAGCAGACGAGCAACAGCGACGAACAGTTTTTTGCGGATTATTTCGACGCGACTTTGAATCTGGCCAATATGCCTTCCGGCAACTTAATCATCTCGGTCGTTGCCTATAATCAGGCGGGTAAACCCAGTCCCACCAGCAACCTGATTGCCCTTGATTTTGTGGATGAGTCTTGGGAATTTCCGGTTAAGAGTTTAGGCAGCACGATTAATGTCTTTGTCCCCGCCGGTACTTTTGCCGAGGAAACAACGGTCTATGTTAGCAAAGAGAGCGGCATTGACGACACCAGATTAAATATTTATGACGCTTACAACATCTCTCTGGGGGCTAATCCGCCGGAAATTTATGGGTATTTTACGGTGTGTCTGCCGCTTTCCGCCGCGGGTATTTCCGATAACGCCAAATTGTATTGGCATAATGGCGAAAAATGGGTGGAATTTGGCGGCGACGAATATACCCAAAGTTTAGACGGCCAGACCCAGGCGCCGCGGAGTCAAGGCGTTACCATTGATTCTGTCGCACGAAGCATAACTTTCCAAACCCAAAAGACTGGCCGTTATGCCTTTGGCACATTGCTTAATCTCAACTCGACCAAGGTTGACGAATATGACGTGTTGCTCGCGCCCAATCCTGTCAAGCTGGCCAGTGGCCCGGTGCATTTTATTTACCGCGCGCCCAATGCCTGCGCCGCCGACGTGCGGATTTATTCGCTGAGCGGACGCTTACTGACTAGGTTCAGCCAAGACTTGCTGCCCGCCATGGAGTACGCCGCGGAGTTTGTCTGGGGCGGCGAAAACAGCTACAACGAGACCATCGGCAACGGCGTGTACATAGTCATCATCACGCTCACCGACCAAGTAACCGGCAAGAAACATGTGCTGAAGAAAAAATTGGCTGTGCTGAACTAAGTCGGCTTTTGTCCTACTGACGGGACTTTTTCCGTGATCCCGGCGCGATTCGAACGCGCGACCGCTACATTAAAAGTAAGTGATCTGGATATTCGAGCGCAATGACACACCAGTTATATTTTTTACTCCACACGTATTATAGCCTGTATTCATGCGGGTTTGCAAGCGATTGAGAAAATTATTTCTAATTATTTTTTCTTAATTATGAATTAAAAATTTTATTAAAAGTGTTGAGTTATCTGTACTTTTATCTGTCTTTTTGACTATGGCAATCAACCCCAGCGGCAACCCTATCACAATTCAAAGATTACTACTTAAATTTTTATCCTCTGGCTGATCCGGCAAGTTTAAGCGTTTTTCAATATCTTCGGCTGTCGGTAAAATATTCTCATATTCTTTCGGTAGTTTATCCAGCAACTTAAATTCGTTAACACTAATCGGCTT
Organism: Candidatus Termititenax persephonae; assembly: GCA_003864475.1. Classification (GTDB taxonomy): domain Bacteria; phylum Margulisbacteria; class Termititenacia; order Termititenacales; family Termititenacaceae; genus Termititenax; species Termititenax persephonae. The sequence continues at coordinate 25,690 of BGZO01000010.1, forward strand.
ATCTATATCTTTTAAGGCATACTCTGCGATCAATTTGTTTTTCTTGCGGCAAAGTAAAATACCGATGGTCTGATTATCCGTATCTGCTTTCAACATATCATCTACAGCGGACACATAAAAATTCAATTTACCTGCATACTCCGGTTTGAAATCTTTAGCCTTTAATTCAATCACCACGTAACATCTAAGTTTAAGATTATAAAACAATAAGTCTATATAAAAATCCTGATTACCGATTTCCAAATGATATTGATTGCCAATAAAAGCAAAACCGGCTCCAAGTTCTAATAAAAATTGCGTAATATGACGACCAACCAGTTCATTTTCAATTTCATGTTCCAGTATATTTTGTCTGGCTTCTATAAAGTCAAAGATATACGGATCTTTTAGGGACTGCTGTACCATATCACTTTGCGGAACCGGCAGTCTGTGCTTAAAGTTTGTTGTTTTATCTGCCAAAACTTGTCGCTCATATAAATTACTATCAATTTGCATATCCAGCACACTGCTCGACCAGCCATTTTCTAGCGCTTGAACGGCATACCATCCACGTTGTTTGGTGTCTTCCAGTCTATCCATTAGGGAAATATTGTGTCTCCAGGGTAAATTCTGCAACACCTGTTGCAGAATTTCTAAATTCTGGTAGGTATCAGCAAATTTGGTCATATGTCGTAGATTCCTCGCCGAAAAACCACGCAAATTAGGGAAGGCAGCCTTAATATCTCTGGCTAGATTCTCAATAAAACCATCGCCCCAAGACTTATGCTCATTGATCGTCTTGCCTACATTCCAATAGAGCATAATAAGTTCATTATTTACACTCAATACCGCACGAAGTTGTGCCACTTTAATATGTGAGCGGATTTCGTTGACAATGGATAGGTATTCTGGGGTGTTTAATAGCATTAGTTTATTTTTTATCTATTAAAATAGTATTGTCGGCCACTTTCAAATATCTTATTATTATAATTCCTTGTCTGAGCATCTTGATATGCTTGTTCGACCCAGTCACTAAAATAATCATATCCATTATCCTGAACCCAATCATAAGTTTTTATACTACTTGCGTTCATAGAAAAAGGATTTTGTCCTTTTAAAGCATAATAACCATTTCGATCTTTCAAGCCATGTATGTATACGCCCAAAAGACCATTCCCGCGTTCCAAGCTTCTTTTAATTTCGTATTGAACATACGGTCTTGATGCTGTCTCTGTTCCAATTAAAACAACAGTAACACTTGTGCCATTTAATTGATTGTCAATCCACCGTTCAATAGATGCCTGTCCTTGTTTTTTTATTTTTTCAAAATCAACAGCATCTATATAACCAGATTCCTCGATAGCACTTTTCGTAACCCAATGATTTCTAACTTGGTTTACACGCCAAATGTCGTTTTCATAATGAAAACTAAAAAAAACCTTTCGAACCATTTCAAACCTCCAAAAAATAATATAAAGTATAACACTATCAATATCAATATTGAACCATAAAATATCCCCAATGTAATCGAAAACATTATTCTAACAATGGATTGTACATTGTCTTTGAATCTTATGGCATTCAAGTCAAAAAGATAATCCATCGTGGTTGCCCTATTAGCAACAACCCAATTATATAATTTACGATACATTCTTTCTTGTCTAAGGAAATATGCATCTAAAAACCAGAATGAGAACAATGGAAGAAGAGAAATTAGTATTTGAAATTTTACACCTTTCAATAACAATGTAGCTACTACTAAAGTTACAGTCCAGCCTTTTATAAAGAAAGAATTATTTGCCATTCTTGTAATAACCGCTTGTATTAAATCTATCTCTTTGAAAAGATATCCCTTATTGCTTTTTTTAAGAGAAGTTTTTTTGCGTATCATTTCGTACTTTCCTCTACAATTATTCAATAAACCAACTTCATAATTAGGTATAGGTCATTGCCTGATTGATATTCCGCGTGACGATACGGCGGCTCTGCCCAATGAGTTTAGTAATAGAACTATATAACTTATTGCCAGTTAGTTTGCGCTTAGGCATGCAGGCATTCTAACACAATAAAAAATCATAGACTAAAGAAATACCCGCGCCGACCCATACCCACGCCCCATTCAACCACTTGCCAGATTCCCGGCAAAATACTGTCGAAGGTTTTGTTTTAATTCGGCAAGCAGAGTGTGTCTCTGGCTTCATAATGCGACCCCGGCACTAATATTCGGTTACTATTGTTGGCTTTTTCTCAGCAACCCACGCTTTTCCTCGTGTTGGTCAATAAGCCTTACTTTTGCCATAACTTCAGCCTCACCAATTATTTCAGTGATATTCTTTATCAATTTTTCTTGTGCTTTGTTATCGTGATAATAAATGTTTATTTGAGTGTTTTCATTTGCGGTAAATATATGCTTCAGAATGTTGTGGTCAGTTTCATCAAGAGAGTGTCCAATTACGCCAAGGGTTATGTCTTCTGAATTCTTTATTCTTTTCAAAAGGTCTTGATATGCTTCGATCGTTCCATATTTGTGTCTTTGATTATGTTTTTGAAAAACATTGAAATCAAAAGGCAAATTTTTATCAGTACTATTTCTGTCAAAACTCTTTGTGCCAAGCACCAAAGCACAACCTTTGTTGTTAGTAGCTTGACCATGTACATAAACAATAGGATTATTTACTGCATGCGGATATAGTTGGCTAAAAGTACTAGTATAATTAAAACTTATAACATCCCATTTCGTATCTTTAGGCAGGCGATATCGTAATCTTTGTCCAAGATCGTCTATATTTTCGGCTAAGCCTAATTCTTTGGTCAAATATACTTCAAATGTTTTTGTGAACTCTCTCAATTGGTCGTATAAGAAATTTATCAAGCCTTTATAAGTTTTGAAAATATACATTGTCGGATTATTACAATATTTGTATTCGGCATATTCTTCTATTCGCTCAGGCGACGTACAATTCTCGTAATAACCTAACATCGTTTGTTCGAGTTTTGTTAAATAGTGTGCTTCGTTATTATGAATAGCCTCTAGAAAATTTATATTCATTTTGCTCAAGAAAGAGTGTTGTGGAAACAAACCTCTTTCCCTGATTTTTGTTATTACGTTATAGATTTCAGTTTCAAAATCTATCCAAGTGTCGCCTAATGTGTTTTGTTTTTCTAAAAAATAATTAAACCACACATTGATATGTTCTTTTTTCCAGTGTGGTGGTGCACCTGGCCAGTTCTCCAAGTATGCTCGAGGTCTCATTTTTTCCCAATATCCTAAAAAATCCTTGTATGTAGTTTTTAAGTTATGAGCAATATCAAAGCCATTGCCGATAATCAAGATATTCATTTTGTTTCACCTTTTTATTGATATTTTGTGAACGACCTGTCCAAAAATTGGGACTCATTTTATAACTATATTATGGACAGCTTCAAGATGTTATTCACCTAGCTGTTTATACACCGGATATTAGCATAAAATTGATTGTATATTTGATGGTGGGCGGTTGGTTACAGGCTCTGGTTTGTAAATTTTCCAGGCTTGCACTTATCTTGTCGTGAACAGTAACGGAGTTTATCCAGTCCATCTTTTTATTCCTTAAATTTTATTGTTGGGTAATATCTATAAGTTTCTTGAGTATATAAATGGTAAGATATACTCAATTTATGGAGGTTTTATGTATATAAAGCGAGTTATTATTGAAAATTTCAAGTGTTTTGAGGATTTTTTTGATTTAGATTTAAAAAATGGATTAAACATTCTTGTAGGCGATAATGAAACTGGAAAATCTACCATTTTAGAAGCGATCAATTTAACTTTACATGGCTATATTTATGGTCGTCCATTAAGTCTAGAATTGAGCCAAGCACTTTTCAACAACAATGTTGTTGAAAAATATATTAATAGTATAAATACAGCAAGTAAACTCTCGCCACCAAGCATTACTATTGAATTATTTTTTGAGATTGAAAAAGAAAATGATTCCTTGAAAGCACTATTTGAAGGAGAATATAACTACACCAAGCAAACAGCTTGCGGTATAAAATTTAAAATATATTTCAAAGAAGAATATAAAGATGTATATGAGTTACTCTTGCAACAGGGCGGTACAAAATCTTTGCCAATAGAATATTATGGGTTTTCTTGGTGTTCATTTGCTAGAGCAGAGATAACTCCTAAAAGCATCCCATTTAACTCGGCATTTGTGGATTCTTCAAATGTTCGCTATCAAAATGGGTCTGATGCTTATATTGCTCATATTATTAAAAATTTTCTTTCTGACGAGGCAAAAATAAAAGTGATACAGGTACATCGTGAACTAGCTGATATATTTGCAAAAGATAAATCCATTAAAGAAATCAATGATAGCATTGCCCAGAAGAACATTTCCGAAAAGAATGTAAAGCTGTCCATTGATATGCCGACTAGAACTGCTTGGGAAAGCAATTTAGTAACATATTTAGACGATGTTCCTTTTAATGCTATTGGAAAAGGTGAACAGTGCCTAGTCAAAACAAAATTAGCTTTAGAACAGGAGCGAACTGTAAAAGCAAACATATTGTTATTGGAAGAACCAGAAAATCATTTATCTCACACAAAACTCAATAAGTTTATCGATTACATAAAAAGTAAAAACACTACAAAACAGGTTATCATATCGACACATAATAGTTTTGTAGCAAATAAACTCTGTCTTGATAGATTAATTTTATTAAATATATCTCCCGAAACAAGAAAGAGAAGTAAAACCACTCTGACCGAACTAGAGCCGACAACACAAGCATTTTTTGAGAAACTCGCAGGCTATGACACATTAAGACTTATTCTCTGTAAGAAAGCCATCTTGGTTGAGGGAGATTCCGATGAATTAATCTTACAAAAAGCATATAAGATGAAACATAATAAATTGCCCATTGAAGATGAGATAGATGTTATTTCTGTCGGCACTGCTTTCCTAAGGTTTCTAGAAATTGCCGAAAAACTTGGGAAAGAGGTGATTGTTATAACGGATAACGATGGGGATTTTAACAATAAAATTACAAAGAAATATCAACGATATATTGACAATCAAAATACACATATAAAAATATGTGCTGATAATAATAATGACTTGCCTACACTAGAACCACAAATTGTAAATGCCAACAAAAACCAATTAGACACATTAAGAGAAGTTTTAGAAATCTCTCAAAAAGAGTATCCTGACGTTGATAACATTATTGAGTATATGAAGAATGATAAAACAGATTGTGCCTTAAAAATTTTCAACACAGAAAAATCCATTGAGTTCCCTAAATATATATTAGATGCCATTGCCTGATAACATGCCAAAAAATCGCCTTCTGATAGCTTGTGCTGGTTCTGGGAAAACCACATATTTAGTTAAAGAAGCTCTTAATATAAAAGATAAAAACATCCTGATAACAACCTATACAGACACAAATACTGAAGAAATCTATAATAAGTTTATTGAGGTAAACAACTGCGTTCCCAAAAACATCACCATACAGACATGGTTTTCTTTTTTATTGCAACACGGTGTTAGACCATATCAAAGTGTAATGGATTCCAAATTATATGATAAGAAAATAGGATTTTTCTTTTGCGAAGATAAATCAGGCTTTAGATATGAGTACGCAGGAAAGAAAACTTACTGGGGAGAGAAAGATTTTTATCACTACTATTTTACAGAAGGTCTAAAAATCTATTCAGATAAAATATCCAAATTTATTTTTAACTGTAATAAGAAAACAAAAAAAGAGTTGATTAACAGACTGTCAAGAATTTATCCATATATATTTATCGATGAAGTACAAGATTTGGCAGGTTGGGATTTGGAAATTCTCAAATTACTATTTGATACAAAATCAAATATTTTACTGGTTGGAGACCCTCGTCAAACTACTTATTCAACACATTGGGACACAAAAAATTCTAACTATAAGCGAGGCAATATAGTAGATTTCATCAAAAATGAGTGCCCGACTGCTAATTGTGAACCGGATTATATTACATTAAATAAGTCTCACAGAAACAATCAAGAAATTTGTATTTTCTCATCGAAACTATTTAAAGAATATCCACTAACAGAACCATGTGTTTGTCCAGAATGCAGAAATAATCATCCTGAACATACAGGAATATTTTTAGTGCGCAAATGTGATGCGGAAAAATATTGCAAAGAGTTTCGACCAACAATTTTAAAACTACGACTTGCTATTTTTCCGGAATGGAATTTTGGCAAGTCGAAAGGGAAAACTTTTAATAACGTCTTAATTTACCCAACGGAAGATATGACAGAATGGGTTAAGAATAATGAAACGATTTTAAAGTTTCTTACACGCTGTAAGTTTTATGTTGCCATAACAAGAGCAAGATATAGTGTCGGTATTATATATGATTATCAAGATAGAGATATTTTTGATGGGATAAAAAAGTATTCTTGATTAAATATCCACCAAAAACAACTGAAAGAACAGAAAAAATAGCAACTGTTTAAGGTAGAATTTGGTCTAACCTGTAATGGACAATGCGCTTCATCAAGCACAAAACCATAGATTTTGAAGGAAGTCCAATAGGCTTTGAAAAAGGTACTCAATTTTGAGCAAAAAAAACAGGGTTATTTTATCTATATGATGGGATAATTCCGTAATCTTTTATAAAAAACAATTATCTTTTTGTATTCTATACGGTTTGTTTTGTTAAGCATTATTTTTAATTATACTCCATGCTAATTTTTTCTGGTAGTTTATTGGGTAGTTTTTTCATTGGCAAAAACAAGTATAACCCCCACGCCTATTCATAACCACACCCCATTCAATCGCTTGCCGAATCCCCGGCAAATGCCGCTGGGGTTGTGTATACATCTGACTTAAAACAAACCAAAAGGCCGACAACGTCAGCCCTTGTTATAAAGCACACTACTTAATCTTACCGCAAATCTACTCTTATGGCCGGTATCATACTCATAATTTCCGAACTATTTGCGGTACCCTTGATAGTTGCAACTGCGGCATTAAGCAGAAAATACCTGCGCATATAAGTATGCAGAGGAATAGCAAATTCGATGCTATTATTATTAATCTCTATTTCTTCCAAGTATTTCACGATATCTTCTCCAGCATTTGGGGGCTGTATGACATATGCGGCTTCCCATTGGTTTACACCTGTGCCTTTGAAAATCCTTATCTTAAAATTCATTTCGGGAGGTCTTTCACCGGTAAGAGCATTTTCGTCATTAAAGAGTATTTCAATTATATTTTTATTATTTACTAAATCATCGTTAGCATATGGATAGATTACACTTTCCCAGTCGCTATTAGGCGGTGTTGCAGGAATTTCCTTAAAATTTATTTTTATATTCAAAGTGGTGTTATCAGAGTTAGTTACTTCTAAATTTTCAATTCTTACAGGCGCACCTGGATCAGTATCTATCCCGGTAGGTGATATTACCGGAAGCGGATAATTATCATTCTTAAAAACATCTTTTACTAAATTTACCAAGTGAGCCGCTGTTGTTCTGGAAAAATTGCTGAATACGGCATCTACAATTTCGCCCGGACTGCTTAAATCAGGCAGTGGCTTGCCTGTGTAATAACTCCTTGCATCATTAACAACCCCAGTAAAAAACGGCGCAAAGTAAGCGGCGTTAATATTTTTATTAAAAATACCCATATAATCCATTAAATCTGTAACAGTAAGAATAGCGGCTGACGATATAGGGTCAATGTTGAAAGTTACATTTCCTTGACCAAAAACAAATGTGGCTAATTTGGGATTGGTGTCCAATTCAATCATATACATATCTTTTGCTTGTAAATCAGATACTTGATATGTTCCGCCTGTGCCTATTGTGCTTGAGCCAACTTGCTCTTTTCCACTCGTAGTAAACTTATATACCTTAAAAGCCGTGCCCTCTGTTACATAGCTAGGCTCACTAAAAATACTGAAGCTTTGGGAATTAACATCCGAGATTATCTCCTCACTTGCTTTTCCACTAACATTCAATACGCCAGTATAAGGAACAATACCGGACGGTGAATTTCCCCACGCAGTCTTTATAGCTTCGGCTTCACTGGTTTGCTTTGTGCTTTTAGGCGGCAGATATCCTGTATTGCTCTTAAACTGCACATAGAAACAGGGTTTGTCTTTGCGTTTATACAAAGAAAAAGGCCTTTCCTGCATGATGTTTTATCCCCTCTGATACAGGCCATCTGTACTTTGCCTGTATCTTATGTTTTTGGGATAAAAAAATATAACCGAGAAATTTAGGAACTCTGTTGAAGCCCTGTATTTACAAGGCTTCCGCTGATATTCCGTCTGGTGATCCCGGCGCGATTCGAACGCGCGACCGCTACATTAAAAGTGTATCGCTCTACCGACTGAGCTACGGGACCACAAAAAATGGACTGTCAATATACCAAGTAAACAGGCTTTTTGGCAAGAATTTGCGGTGCGGGGACACTGGTCAAATCAAGGCGGCGGCAAAGTCTTTCAGCCGTGCCAAGCCTTGCCGGATATTTTCTAAAGAAGAGGCATAGGAGAGGCGTATATAATTGTCCGCGCCAAAACCGCTGCCCGGCACGACGGCCAGATGCGCCGCGGTCAGCAGCAGCTCCGCCAAGTCCTCGGAATTATTGATTTTACGCCCTTGACAGGACTTGCCGTAAAGTGCGCTCACGTCGGGAAAAGCATAAAACGCGCCCTGCGGACAGCGGCAAGTGATGCCCGGTATTGTCAGCAAAAATTGGCACATATAATCACGGCGTTCCTGAAAAGCTTTGAGCATTTTATCCACGGCAGACTGGCTGCCGTTCAGCGCCTCGACCGCCGCCGCCTGCGCGATGGAAGTCGGATTGGAGAGCGACTGTGATTGAATGACCGTCATGGCTTTAAGCACATTTTCTGGTCCGGCGGCGTAACCTATCCGCCACCCGGTCATTGAGTAGGCTTTGGACACACCGTTGACAACGATGGTCTGGGCGCGGATTTTTTCGGATAATTGCGCAATAGAATGGAAACGCGCACCGTCGTATAAAAAATGTTCATAAATCTCATCGGAAACAATATAAAGGTTTTTGTCCACCAAGAAATCCGCGAGGGCCTGTAGTTTTTCTTGGCTGTACACACTGCCCGTCGGATTGGCCGGCGAATTGAGGACTAAAACCTTGGTGCGCGGCGTGAGATATTTCTGCAAATCCTCGACCGTAATTTCAAAATTATTTTCCGCCTCAGTCGGGATGATAATCGGCTTGCCGCGCAGGAGCGTAACCATGTCTGGGTAACTAACCCAGTAGGGGGCGGGAATCAAGACCTCGTCGCCGTCATTCAAAAGTGCCTGAAATAAAGTGAATAATGTGTGTTTAGCCCCGGCATTGACAATAATTTGGCTGGCCGTATAAGTCAAGCCGTTTTCGCGTTGCAACTTTGCCTGCACGGCTTTTTTAAGCTCTGGGGTGCCGCCCGCGGCGGTATATTTGGTCTGACCAGCCTGGAGCGCCTTGACCGCCGCGTCCTTAATATTCTGCGGCGTATCAAAATCCGGCTCGCCCGCGCTGAAGTTTATTACGTCTATGCCCTGCTCCCTCAGCTCCCGTGCTTTGGCGGCAACCGCTAAGGTTTTGGAAGGCCTGACCTTGCCAACCGTATCCGCTAAAGAGAGGCTCATATCCCGGCCGACTCCACCAAGACCGCCGCATGGCGCAGAGACTCCGGCGTGCCAGCGTCTGTCCAAAAACCTTGAAAAATATTGTAGGTGCATTTTCGCTCGGCAATGTATTTGTTATTTACGTCCGTGATTTCCAGCTCGCCGCGCCCCGACGGTTTTAGTGTTCGGATGTAAGCAAAAACCTGGGCATCGTAAATATAAATGCCAGTTACGGCATTATTGGACTTCGGGTGTTTTGGTTTTTCCTCAATGCCGACAATCAAGCCGTCTCTTAGCTCCGCCACGCCAAAACGCTGCGGGTCCAGCACCTCTTTGAGCAGCAATTTCGCGCCGCCGCCCTGCCGCTCATATTCCTCAATATAAGGCGCGAGATTGTCCTGAAAAATATTGTCGCCCAAAATCACCGTTACGCTGTCGCCGCCCGCAAAATTTTCTGCCAAACCCAGAGCCTGCGCGATGCCGCCCGCCTCGTCCTGCACCTTATACGTAAAGCGGCAGGCGAAGTCCTTGCCGGAACCCAACAGATTGACCACCGCGCCGACATGCTCGGTGCCGGTTACAATTAAAATTTCTTTAATGCCCGCCTGCAAGAGCCGCTCGATGGGATAATAAATCATCGGCTTGCGTCCGACCGGCAATAAATGCTTATTCGTTACTTTCGTCAGCGGATAGAGCCGCGACCCCGTACCGCCCGCCAAAATAACGCCTTTCATAAAACTCCTCTGTTATTTATTCCTCAGCGCCTTCAAACCGCGACGTTTTCCTTCACCGATGCGATGATTGACTCAAAAATCAGGCGGCCATCAGTATTACCCAAGACCGCCTCGGCGCAGCGTTCGGGATGCGGCATCAGGCCTAGCACATTGCCCTGGGCGTTACAAATCCCGGCGATATTATGCCGCGAGCCGTTAGGGTTGCTGTCCGGCGAGACATTGCCCGCCGCGTCGCAATAACGAAAAACTATTTGACCGTTCTTTTCCAGTTTTTCCAGCGTCGCATCAGCGCAGTAATAATTGCCCTCGCCATGCGCAATCGGCACTTTAATCACGTCTTTAGTGATTTGGCTGCTGAAAATCGTGTTTTTATTCTCGACTTTGAGATAAATATCCCGGCAAACAAAACTCAAAGCGCGGTTACGGTGCAGAATGCCGGGCAGCAGACCCGCCTCAACCAAGATTTGAAAGCCATTGCAGATGCCGATAACCCGCCCGCCCTGGGCGGCGTAGGCGGTTACTTGATTCATGATTGGCGCAAAACGGGCAATCGCCCCGCAGCGCAAATAATCGCCGTAGGAAAAGCCGCCGGGGATTATCAAACAATTAGCCCCCTGCGGGTCTCGAAAATCCGCGGGCAATTGGGTATCGCCGCTCCAAATCACCGCGGCCTTTTCGCCGGATATTTTACTCGCCGCATAATAACAGTCATGCTCGCAATTGCTGCCGGGAAAGAGAATAATGCCAAACTTCATTTACTTTTCGCCTCGTCTAGTCTGTCAAGCAACGGCACAAACATATTCATAATCAGTATCGAATAACACACACCCTCAGGGTAACCGCCCCAGAGGCGAATGACGGACGTTAGTATACCGCAGCCTATAGCGAAAATCCACTTGCCACGCCGGGTCATCGGCGAGGTCGTATAATCCGTCGCCATAAAAAACGCGCCCAGTAGCAGACCGCCCGCCAATAAATGAAAAGCCACATTTTCGTGGGCAAAAAACATGAATAAAGCCACCGTGCCAAGATAACCCAGCGGGATGCGCCAATCAATGACTTGGCGGTAAAGCAAATAGGCCGCGCCCAGCAGCAAGGCCAGCGCAGAAGTCTCGCCCAGCGAGCCGGCGACATTGCCTAAGAATAAGTCCCAATAATTGACCGCCTGCCCGGCCGCGCTGGCTTGGACTGTCGCTCTGCTTACAGCGTCCAACAATTGTCCAGATTTAGCCAAAGCCAGCGGGGTCGCGGTCGTTACCGCGTCAAAGGGACGTGTCCAAGTCGTCAGCCAGACCGGGAAAGAGGCCAGCAAAAAAGCCCGTCCGCCCAGCGCCGGATTGAAAATATTATGCCCCAGCCCGCCGAACAATTCTTTGACCAGCAAAATGGCGAACACCGCGCCCAGCGCGGCCATCCAGAGCGGCAAGGACGGCGGCAGGACAAACGCCAAAAGCACACCAGTTACCACCGCCGAGCAGTCATTGAGATAATTTTTTTTCTTGAAAAACTGCGCCGCCAAATACTCCGTCAGAACCGCCGCCCCGACGCAAACCCCTATCAGCCAGACCGCCCGCCAGCCGAAAAAGACCAAAGAAGCCAGCCCGGCGGGGAGCAAGGCAATCAAGACATCGCGCATTAAAACCTGTGTGCTTACGCCGGAATGTAAATGCGGCGAGACGGCCAAGATTTTCATGATGATATCTTAAACTGGACGGATTATTTTTTCCACTGGGTTTAATGCGCCTGCAGCGCGGCGAGAATATCCGGATCTTTGGCCAAGCGGTCGCTCAAATGTGGCTGTATATAGAGAGCAGCATAGCTTCCTGCAGAATTTATCATGGCTAGCACAAATTGTTTATCATCACGCAGGGCTGGTTCCGCCAGATAAAACCAATAAGGATATGTTAGCAACAGGGGTCCGATTAATTCCCGCTCATTGCGCAAACGCTCCGAAACGAATTGCAAAAGGCGCGGTTCCGGCAGTTCCAGTGCCAAGGCCAATGCCTTCTTAACGATCTCCTCATCGTCAGCATATTCCGTACCAGCCAAATCGGCAAAATAGCCGGGATTTTCAGTAATCTTTTGCAGAATAGTCGCCTTATCCGGGAACTGATATTTGCGCCCGCCGGAAGCAATATAAGCGGACACATAGCTTTTATTATATACTACAGCTTGGATTTTACCGCTGACAGGATCCAACACCCACGCATTTACATTGGCAGCAGCCGTTGGCCCTATAGCCTTGCCATTTTCTGGCAATAACTCGGAAAAGCGGTTAACTTGATTAATCCAAGCGGCCTCTTCCTCCGCCACACTGCAACTCACAAAATAAGCTTCGGAAATATTCAAACTCTTTACTAATTCCACAAATTCTAGGTCAGCATAATCACTCGGATCGAGATTATAAACGGAACGGGGACCCCATTGTGTAATATCCTTAGTTCCATGCCCGCCCATAATTATTTGCAGATATTTACGTTCCGCGGCCGGCTCATAATCGCTCCGAAAACAAGGCGGCAAATTATCCTTTAATAATCTCAAGTAGCGCTTAAAATCCATATCCGTTTCGTTCTCGAACAGCAACATTTGCTGTCGGGGATTATCCATTATCGTACAATATTCTGTGCCACGAAATGCCCCGTTGTAGTCCGCCTTGGGATAAAAAACTACGGTAAGCGGGTCGGTTACTCTGATTTGCTCCGGATGCTCCTTTAAAATCGTCCTTTCGGCCAGCAAATGCTGGGCGTACTTCAGTTCAGGGATGCGCTCCAATTCTGTAATATCAAAATCATTTTTTAATTTGGCGGCCGTATCCGCACAGTCGCGTAGCAATGCCGACTGAGGATTATCAACCTGCGTAGCCTTATACCAAAATTGCGGGGAGGCATTTATGACGGCCTCCGTAAACTTAGCATCCCGCCAAAAATCGGCAACAACTATATTTTTTAAATAATTTCTGAAATTCATTTCAGGGAGTCCGATGTCCTTCATTATTTGGACTGCGGCCAGCATAAATTGCTTGTCGCCGCGTAATTGCTCGCTGACATATTGCAGATTTCCAATGGAGTTTGTTATGGCGGCCAGAGCAATCTCTCGGTCATTGGCCAACGGTGTATCTTGGAAATAACGAAAAAAATAGGAAGAATAAGGGCCAGCATTTATTTTCTGCAACACAGTTTCCTTGGGGAGACTGCGTATCTCGTCGACAAAATCCGTCGCTGTTTGAATATTTACGCGCGACAGTTCTCCGGTCTGCGGGTCAAACTCAATATTGCAAACCAGTTTAGAAGCAAACTGTTCAGTTAGTTTGCTATGCAAATCCCTATAATCTTCGTCAATATAAAACGAACCATTTATTTTTAAATCTGTATTTCGTAACCTTTGCAATAATGCGCTACAGTCCGCGAGCATCTCCTCTAACGCAACGACATCAACATGTCCTTGGTCAAATACGCCTTGTTCATATATATTCTGCAAATCAGAACTTATTTTTTCAAAAAGACCTATCAATAGCGTTCTCGCTTGTTCCTCACTTACAGGTCGGTTAAAAGGATAACACATCATATCCATATAATCGCCAAGCATACTGCCGTGACGGACCTCTGATTCTTTTGGTTTTATCGGTTCTGCTTCTTTTGGCTCTTCGGGCTTTTTCTCTATCGGTTCCGCCGATTTTATTTGTTCAATATCTTCTGGACCCATAATCGGCGCACAACCCGTCAAAGAACCCAATACATAGCCCGCCGCGTCCACCGCTTTATCCAAGACAGTTGGCTTTAATTTTTTCACTAATTCTGAATCCGGCCGTCCGGCTTCAGCCAATAGTTTTTCCGCGGCGTTACGGCTCATGGTAAATTGCGGATTGAGAAAACCCGGCTCCGGCGTGGTCGGAATATTATTTTGTCGGCAAAAATTCAAAATATCCAGACGATTGGCAATCCCGCTGATTTGATTATTTAATTTAAATAATATCTGGCCATTTGGCTTGGCTTCTGTTATTACGCCAGTGTCTTTTAATAATTGATTGAGATTTTTGCTAATCTCCTGCGCTTGAGCCTTCTCCGCCGCAGAGATTACTCCTGTAACAGGTCGTTGCCCGGGATGAATGTTTGAACGATTATTTATCCCTTCCACCATAGAAAAGTCCTCCCCAATATTTCTCCCACCCCAGAATATACCCAAGTTTGACTGAATTATACCCGCCCTTAGTTCTTCTGCCGGGCCAATTTGTCTGCTCTGACTTTCTGCACCAAATACTTGCGCGCCGGGCAGACGAAAGCACACAGCCCACATTCCATGCAGTCTGCCAAGCCCCGGTCGCGGTACGGCAAGAGTCCCAGCGGACAAATGTCCACGCAGCGCGCGCAGCGGAGGCAATTGGTCTCCGTGAAAATCTGCGAGCGCAGAAGAATGATGCCCGAAGTGCCTTTGGTTACCGGGACATCCAGAGCCGCCACGGCAAAACCCATCATCGGCCCGCCGGAGACCACCCGATAATCTTTGGTGGCAAAATTGGCAGGCAGTTGCACCACATCCTGATACAAAGTTCCGACCCGCACCAGATAGTTGCCGGGATTGGCAAATTCGCCGGAGACAGTTACGACGCGCTCAGTCAGGGGCAGGCGGGTCTGCACGCTCCGCGCCAGCTGATAGGCCGTGCCGACATTGACGACGACCACGCCGACATCGATGGGCAGGCCTTTGTTCGGGATTTTACGCCCGACAGTTTTTTTGACCAAGATCTTTTCCGCTCCAGTTGGATAGACCGACGGCAGTACGGCGATACGCGCAAACTCTTCCACCCCGCAATTTTTCAGGCCGGGCAGCGCGTCTTTTTTATTGTCCTCGACGGCCACGACCACCCAAGCCGCCCGCGCCGCTTTGGCCAGCAGACGCAGACCCAGCACCACTTCATTGGGGTGTTCCAGCAAAATGCGGTAATCAGCGTTGAGATACGGCTCGCACTCCGCGGCGTTGAGAATCAGCGTGTCGACTTTCTTGTCCTGCGGCGGCGACACCTTGACGTGCGTCGGAAAAGCCGCGCCGCCCAGGCCGACCAAGCCAATCTCGCGGATTATTTCCCGGACAGTCTCCGTGTCCAGTTCGCTGACTGGCGGATACTGTTTTAAATTGGGGTCGAGTTCGTCCTGAAAATCATTTTTGATTTTTACCGCGTCAACCAGCCTGCCCTGCGGACTATTGATTTTGAGCAGTTCCACGACCTCGCCCGAGACCGGCGCGTGAACATTGGCGGTTACGAAAGCATCGGCGGAGCCGATTAACTGTCCGCGCCGCACCCGGTCGCCCTTCTTGACCAAACTTACGGCGGGCGCGCCGATGTGTTGAGAGAGCGGCACATACAACCACTCCGGCACTGGGCAAAGATTAATCGCCTTGTCCCGCGTCAGTTCTTTGTAATCGTTAGGCACGCTTATCCTCGTTCAGGTACGCCAAGATAAAACCGATGAGCAAGAATCCGCCCGGCGGCAAAACAAAGAGCAGAATCGGCGTAAAATTGGCGGAAAAAATCGGATACCCCAGCAAAGTGCCTGCGCCCAGCGCCTCGCGGATAACGGCCAAAATTACCAGACCCACCGTGAACCAAAAGCCGTTCAGCAAACCGTCCCGCACCGCCGCCCCGACAGTGTTTTTGTAAGCAAAGGCCTCGGCGCGTCCCAAGATAATGCAATTAACCACGATGAGCGGCACGAAAATTCCCAGAGCCTTGTACAAATCCGGTACAAATCCGGCCAAGAGCATGTCGCTAATCGTTACAAAAGTTACGATGATGATGATGAACAGGGGGATACGCGCCCCTTCCGGGATGACCCGGCGCAGCAGGGAAACAAAAAAATTAGAAAAAGTCAGGACAAAAGTAAAGGCCAAGCCCATGCCCAGCGCGTTGCTTACGGCCGTGGTTACCGCCAAGGACGGACAAAAACCCAGCAAAAGACCAAAAGTTGGGCAGAGTTTCAGAAATTTTTTCAAACCGACCTCCCCGGAAAGTAAGTAAATCTTAACGTATCACGGCGGTTTTGACTAGAGATTATGGACATTTGCCGCCAAGAGTTAAACTCTATGCTATAATCGGGGCATGTTCTGGAAAGCTGTCCTGCTCGGTCTAATCGAAGGCGTTACGGAATTTTTGCCCATCAGCAGCACGGGGCATTTAATCATCGCCGATAAATTTATCCGGCTCTCCAATCATCTGGAATTTACCAATGCTTTCAAGATTATTATTCAGCTCGGCGCGGTGCTGGCGGTGGTCAAGCTGTACTGGGAGAGGCTTTGGCCCTTTGCCCGTGGAAAACTGCAAAAAAACACCCTGCTCTTTTGGCTGAAAATTTTGCTGGCCGTGCTTCCCGCCGCAGTCTTAGGTTTTCTTTTTGACGACCTGCTGGAGGCCAAGTTTTTTAATCCGCGTTCCGTGGCCGTCGCGCTGGTGTTTTACGGGATTGTCCTGCTGGCCGTAGAAAATCTCCTGCGCCGCAAGTTTCCCCGCCCGGCGGACACGCCGCTTAAATGGACGACCGCCTTGGGCATCGGTTTTTTCCAATGTCTGGCGTTGATTCCCGGCACGTCGCGCTCGGCGGTAACTATTATCGGCGGGCTTTTGCTCGGCCTGTCTAGGCCCGCCGCGGCGGAATTTTCTTTTTTTCTGGCCGTACCGACAATGCTGGGCGCGGCCTTGCTCAAGCTTGCCAAGACCGCCTTGGTTTTTTCCCGTGCCGAATGGTGGACCTTGATTGTCGGTTTTTTTATTGCTTACTGGACGGGACTTATCGTCATTCAGATTTTTATGCGTTACCTGCAGAGGCACAATTTTAAATTTTTCGGCTGGTACAGGATTGTAATCGGCCTGCTCATTCTCCTTTCGGCCTTAATTACATATTTGAAATAATTACAGTAATGTAATACAAATTTGTATCAAATTCAATTAAGTAGTTTTATTTTTTTCGCTTAGTTCCGCCTTTTTTTACCTTGGCAGAATACGTGCAAAGCTGAGAGCAAACGCCGCTCTATTGCCCTGATAAAGCGGCGTTCCGCAAAATAGCGTAAAAGTGTTAAACTTAAAACATGCAGATTGTTCTGGCGCAGATTTATCCGAAACTCGGCGATGTGGCCGCCAATTATCAACTGCTGTCCCAAGAAATCTTGGCGGCGCGCAACCGCGGCGCGGGATTGATTGTTTTCCCGGAACTGGCTTTGACCGGATATTTTCTCAAAGACCAAATCCAAGATTTGTCGGGAGCGGCGGCGGAAGAGCTACGCCGCTTGCAGGAACTCAGCGCGGACATCGATATCGCCGTCGGCTCCATCGAGGAGCGGAATGGCCGCGCCTATAACTCTGCTTTTTATCTGCGCCAAGGCCAGATTTGGCATACGCACCGCAAGGTTTACCTGCCGACCTATGGGATGTTTGACGAGAAGCGTTACTTCAGCGCGGGCAGCCGATTCGGTGTGTTTGATACCGCGGCGGGCCAGACCGCCCTGCTCCTCTGCGAAGACGCTTGGCATTTTTCGAGCGCCTATCTTGCCGCCTTGTCCGGCGCGGAAAATCTGCTGATTCTCTCCTCGTCGCCTTACCGTGAGGGCATTCAAGCCAAATGGCAGGCCATTAACCAAACTCTGGCGGGACATTTCGCCATGAACGTCATCTATTGCAACCGCGTCGG